>JAOUNC010000430.1 GCA_029881175.1 Nitrospirota bacterium
AAACCTTGTCGTGTTTATGGGGAATCCATACGCCACCTCAGTCATTCCTGACAGCTTGGATCGGGAATCCCTCTTAAGTTTTGTATATGCGCAACATCATATTGTACTAGCTGGGAAACATCTTCTTCCTTCATCTAAACAATAAAGTTCTAGCATTATTCTGTGTTGCCGGGTCTCGGCCGGCATCACCAACAATCGGTTGGACATTCCCGTTGATTCAATTGGAAGGACATGTTCCACCTAATCAACGTTTTTTTGAATGTGAAAAACCAAGATGGATTCCCGATGAAAAATGTCGAGAATGAGGGCGGGAGAGGGGGATTTTCGACAACCACTGTCAAGTCAGCATCTATCATGAATGTCAGTTATAGCGGAAGTGTAACTGAATCTAGCAACTTCACATGATCGTGCACACCAGCTAAATCGACAACCATCATTCCCACCATTTACCGGAACGCACCTTGGCGATAGAGGCGCCAAAAGATGGTAATTCCAGCCCAAATAGGATGTTTTCGTTGTGCAGGCGTCAATTCAACCTTCACCCCGGAATGCCGCTCAATTTTCCAAATGAGATAATCTGCTCCCCCTTGAAATGTATAGGCTGCTTTCATCAGCCGCAATATCGACAAGAGTTTCCCTTGCCCTTTTCGAACAATCCATCCTATCCGATTCTTTGTCTTGTTCCACCAGGAAGGTTCTATCTCATAGAGAGTTTTACCATTCTCTTCAATAACCTTCACCTTTGGAAAATGCACCGAAAACGCGGCATGGGCGACCTGTTCATAATAGGATTGATTGCTTTCCCATAATGTGGTGGTTCGCCCTTTTGATTCGGCGCGTAATTCCGCGCCATAACTGAGGGCCAAGCCAATACTCCATGCATCTTTGGCCGAAAATTTCTGTGGCAACTGCGGGAGTACATTTCCCAAAAATGTCAACACCGCTCTTCTCAGGCCTGAGATAATCCGTTGACCCATCGCTTGGCTCGGACACGCCATCACAGCCGTCGGCTGTGCAAATCGCCCCCAAAAGTATGAATGAAACCATTGTGGAGTCACACTTCGCTCAAAATCCTCTAAGGACAAGACCGCATATTTCATCCGAACAACTCGCTCTTCTAGATTCACCTCTCCATAAAACACATTGGGCGGGAGCCATCGGTTGAGAACCGCCAACCACAGAGACGGATAGACCGACGTGTAGTGATCCACGATGACATAACAATCCACTAAGCCATCTTGATCGGTTCCCGCTCTCAAACAAGACCCATACAATAAGATTCCTTGGACAGCCTGCCCGTATTTTTTGGCGAGGAAATTTCCTGCTGCCTGAATGGATAGAGGGATAGGTTGAGCACTCGGCTGGCCGACAATCTCGAGGACTGTTGGGGAACCGTCCATAACAGTTATTCAGCCTTCAATCGCACAAATGACAGCTCGCCAGGAGAATCCAGGGTTAGAGGCTCTTCAGGCATGGAAGACGCGTATACTTCACCATCCAACACAAATCCACTGTTAAACACCAAACGAAGCTCTGAGAGGTTTTCACTGACATAGCCATGTTCTATCGTCGCTAAAGGATGAGTGGTTCCACGAAATACCGTTGGTAAGACACGCCACAAATAGCGATACGGCACTCGAAGACTCGTATAGCGTAAAGCCCCGGCATGCTTACTCCAGAACGGCTTCATGCCTAAAAATAAGCGATTCAGGGTGGTGACCAGCAAGACTAAATATTCCTGCTGAATCGGTTCAGATTGTCCCGCTGTCACGCGCACCGTGATGGGATTCAATCCTTTTCGAGAACCAGAGGCTAGCGCCAATAGAAATTTCAGCAGAATCAACCCTGCTCCCCATTCCCCTAACCGGCCTATCGACTGCTTGGTTTCGATGCCTAGTTGCGTGCCATGATAAATAGCCCCGGCTCCGAAAAACATCCCATGCAGGGGATCGCGGCTTTCTGGAAAACGAATACGAAGAACCGGTCGTGTTTCAAAAGATAATCTCGGGGTCATGGCCTCGGCTTGAACCAACAATTGTTCAAGCGTGCTTGGCTCAAATTTCCCTAAGCCCACATCTCCCGCAATCAGATTGGCCGTCCCTGCGGGCAATACAGCCATACGCGGCATGACGGCAAAAGGACGATGAAAAAACAAGGCTCCCATGGTGGCTTGAATGGTTCCATCCCCTCCATTGATGACCACACAATTCACCTGACGCTGGGCAAACGTTTTCAGAGCCTCTAAGATTTCTGCAGGCGAATTGACCTCAGCCCATGGCACTTCTGAATATCTGCTATAGATTTCTTGGAAAAGATCCGGTTTCCGTCTATTGCGCCCACTGAGCGAATTATGAAGGATCCCCACATGCATCTTAAAAGAAGTCAGTTGTGAAAAGTGAGAAGTACGCAGCCAAAGAAGGAAAAAGGAAAAGTCGCTTACAAGAAGTCAGTGGTGGAAAGTGTGCAGCCAAAGAGGCAGAAAGGACAAGTCTCTTCTTCTTTCTCACTCTTTGCTCCTTACTTTTTACTTCTCATCTTTTTACTTTTTATTTGATCGTGACAGGAGGATTGGTAAACAATCGTACCGCCAAGGAATCCCGACCATTCACAGGATCAATTTCGGCCAACCAGGAGGTGAGAGATCCTTTCATGTTCTTTTCCAGGATAGCCATCCCCAGTCTCACAAGAAGCATAAGCGTAGACAGAACCGTCCACATGGCCACGGCTTCCAACCCTAAATCCGGCCGTCCAATCAGAAGACTGCCCGATAACAAAATCATATTAGGATTCCGCCGTGCGGTGATGAGTCGAAAATAAGAATCAAAG
>JAOUNC010000054.1 GCA_029881175.1 Nitrospirota bacterium
AGACTCGCTCCTGGTTGAGGGGGGAAACCTCTCAGCCGAAGAGACTGTTTCCTGGTGTTGGGCTGGCTCGCGATCCGAATACTGATCCCACGCCGGCCTGACAACAGGGGTTGAAGGCAGTTTGGGCGTTGTCTGCTCTAGAATTTTAACTTCTCAATTAGACATTCTGAACCCCCTCGCCCTTTCAGGGAGAGGGTTGGGGTGAGGGTAAAGGTAAAGGACGTATTTGATCGTTAAAGCACTATATCAATTGCATTCCGAGGCCCGTCGAGCCTTCTTTGTAGAGACACGCCCCGGTGGGGCGTCTATCTTTAGAACACCAGTGGGCATTCCCTACAAAATGTGGCGACATCGAAGAAGACCTGTCACCGACACGTCTCTACCCGATGCCTGGCTGGTTGGGCATTGCATGCCCGCAAATTTCTAGCCTGTATTCATCGACCTGCTGTCAAACCCGCAGTTTCTGCTGGATATCTCCAAAGAAAAGCACAGATGGATTCCCAATTGAGAATGTTGGGAATGACGGAATCGTGGTTGGTAGCCCGGGCACCGCTCACCAATGACTCTCTTTCCCCCTGGTTGCATCCTACCCATTGATAACTTGCAGAATACGATAGCATATCGCATGATGTGTCGTATGAAAGTGACAGCTCTCCTACCCGACAAACTGATCGAAGAAGTGAAGGCTCATGCCAAGGGGCAGACTCTAACCGAATCATTGACGCTGGCTCTTGAGGAATGGCTGAGACTGAAGAAACTTTCCCACCTGAATGAGCAAGTCCAGCAACATCCCCTGGAATTTTCAAAGGGGTTTTCTGCCACTCGTGCACGTGCGCTGAATCGACGGTCATGATTGTCGTCGATACGTCGGTCTGGGTTGAATTCCTTAAAGGTCGACCAGCGTATTTCTTGCCTATGAGCGCTCTTCTGGAGCAGCAACAGGTGGCGGCGGTGGAATGCGTGTTTGGTGAATTGCTTCAGGGTGTCAAATCTGCAAGGGAAGCCTCTATTATCTTGGGATATTAGGAGAGTCTTCCCAAGCAGGGAGAAGAGGGGATTTGGGTGGAAGCCGGCAAGGTGTCTATGAATAACCAGTGGTATGCCAAAGGGGTGGGACTTATTGCTGCGTTTTTGCTGTGTTTTGTGCAAACCTATGGGTTACAACTTTGGACGCTCGATAAAAAGCTAGCATCGGTGGCCGAACCTGCCGAATTATTTACTTTGCAAGAATGAAGTTTTCCCCGCATTCGCTCCTCCTCTCCCATCAGTCTCGCCTGATCAGTCTCTCGCTCAACTCTTGATGCAACGGTGCCAAGCATATTTCCCTACAGGTTTGCTGCGGGTCGGTGGGAACTCCTCAATGAGATTTCTAAGATACAATCTTAAAAAACTCAAATGACGAATTTGCTATCACTGTTTCGCATTGAAGTTTTTTCTCATTTGGTCCTTCACCCCCCTCACCTTGGTCCTCTCCCCTCAAGTGGAGAGGATAGAACAGAGAGTGAGGAGTTGTCTGAGGAGCTTATTGTTGGGTGTACCAGCGGAAGCCGGCGGATTCTTTAAACGCGGGTTGTTGACCGATGCTCATGCCTCCGGGTTTTTCCAGAAGCATGACTTTGAAATCCCAGAGGCCGAACCAGGCAGGGTCTAAGACATTGTGGTAATGCAAGCCGGTGAGTTTGGGGAGAAGATCTCCGAGAGCCGTGCCCAATTCTTTTTCGGTGTAAGCGCGAACCGAAAAGGGTTTTTCTAATTCACGGCAAATTCGTCGCAGAGTATAGGCGGCCCCAGTGCAGAGCACCTGGGTATCAGGCTTCATGCCGAGGAGTTGGGGTAAGGTACAGTATTGTTCTCGAAATCCCAGCCATTTGGCTGCATGGCGCAGATGGCTAAATTGCACTTCATATTCGGTGTGGCCGGGTAATTTGACGGGTGAGGGCCAATCCTCCTCGATGCCAAATTCCACTAGGATTGCGCGTCCACCTGGTTTCAGCACACGCCAGACTTCCTGTAAAAATTGAATGGCGCCGTAATTGAAAATGACCTCGTCGGGGTAGGGTGGCCTGAGTGGCAAACGCATGCGCCGGATGAGTTCTAAGGCTTCCTCATGTTGTGGGTTCTCACCTTTAAACATGAGCAGTTCGTCACCAGTAAATTGCACGGGTGTCATGTCGGCCAGATTTTCATTGTCGATCAGCAGATCCACCGAATTGTCCGCCAACGGCATGCGTTCGGCATTGGCTTGAATAGCCGTGGCCGTCCAACCTGCTTGTCTTGCTAACGATGTTTGAGATCCAAGGAAGGGGCCGGTCAGATCGAGGAATGTGTACTGGATGCCCTTTCGTTCTTCCGCAGAGAGTTCTCCCGCCAGCTCCTTCGAGACATAGCCTAGTCCAGCGCCGACTTCCACAATTTGTTTGGGTTTGGGGGAAAGCCAGCCCATTTGCCGCAGAGTTTTGCCCAGTAACCGCCCGTAGGTCGTCCCGTTCATGGCTTCGCAGGGTTCGCGGAAGAGATGGGAGACCGTGGTTTCGATGAGTTCAAAATGCCCATGTGGACCTTGGATTCCCTGGACATGAAATGTGGACAGATGATCTTCTGTTTCCGCTTTGACGTTTTGATGCCAGCCTTCCCGCACTTTTTGCAGTAACAGATCCCATTTGGCTTCGGCGCTGTGGCCGCTGGGCGGTTCGGTGCCATAGTAGGCCAGCGAAAATCGTGGTTGTGCCCATCGTTCCAGATGCCAGCGGCCTTTCTGCTGTGAAGGGCTACAGACCCATTTGCCATATTGATTGAGCAAGGCTCCGATGGTCATTCGGCCATCCATAGCCCCAAGCAAAGCGGCCCCCATGCGGTTTAACCGGACTAGAGGCAATTCTTCATCGAGTGGGGCCACCCACCATTCTTCGGCCCCATGCTGATAAATCACAATATCGGGCATGCGCCAGGCGCGTTGGCTGAGCAGGTCCTCATCTAAGGCTTGAGGGCCGATCTCCAGCCAGGGGTCGGCAATGGGGTCTGTGGTTGCAGAGTCAGTCATATATGTCTATTCCGTTTCATGAAGGCAAAAGGAAGCTGCAAGGGTACCGGAACTCTCGGAATGGCCGCAAGAGCATTCTTGTCAGTCATCCCCACAAGTCTTTAGTGGGGATCCATGCTAGCCTCTATGCCGTCATTCCTGCTTGTTTTTGGGAGGAATCTCTTTCAAAGGAAATTCAAGATAGATTCCCGATAAAAAATGTCGGGAATGACAGAGTAAGAGATAGAATGACGGGGTGGGGAGGAATGAAATCCTTGGTAGATGGGTCCCGATGGACGGTTTCCTGTTATTGTGGTTTTTTTGCCAAAATGCTGGCAAATGCGGCATGCCCAGTGTCGACTTCTTGATAGCGCAAGACTCGTAGGCCTGGAAGCATCGTCAAGAGCTCGTTGGGTTTCAGCAGGAAGGCTCTGTTGAACGTTGGCCGGTATTGTAGGTTATCCACGGTATAGGTTTCGATTACCACCACACCGCCGGGTTTTAGCGCGGACACAATTTTAGGAAAGAGATCTCGCTGAAGATAATAGGTGCAGATAATCACATCAAAGGTATTGGGTGGAATATCATACGTGTCAAGATCAGCGACAACTGTTTTCAGGGTCACGCCACGTTCAGTGGCTAAGGCTTGAGCTTTCTTGAGGCCCTCCTCTGAAATATCCACTCCAGTAACCTGATAGCCCTGAGCCGCGAGAAAGACGCCATTTCGGCCTTCGCCTATTGCCAGATCCAGCACCGGGCCTTTAGGCAAGAGGTCGACATGGTCCCGTAAAAATGGAATGGCTTCCCGCCCAAACAGATATTTCTCCGTCGCATACTTGTTGTCCCAACGAATTTGATCCTGCTCACCAGCCAGAACGAGATGAGGCAAAAACATGGTGCTCATCAGTAAAATCAGGGCGATGCCGATTCCCTGAAGCCTGGAGGCAATTGGTGAAGTGTAAAATATCCGGTTCATGGGAAAGGTCTCCCGAAAAAATGGCCACAGGCCCACAAACTCTTTTTAAGAATCTTAACTGAGAACATGGCAATGGGAAAAGGCTGTGGGGGTTCTGCCATTCTTTCATGCTCCTACAGTGGTCTTTCGACTGGCCAGTGGGTATGATTGGGGACGCTGTGATCGTTGGAAATTAAAGGAGTGGAGACATGCCTGCGTACGTCGTAACCTGGATACATTTAGTCGCGGTGATCACCTTTATTGGGGGATGGCTGTTTTTTCAATTGGCGGTGAGACCCAGCCTTCTGGAAGGCAAAACCAAGACGCCCTCGAAAGAGGCCATGGAGATGGCCCAGAAAATAGGGCAGCGTTTTAAGACCGTGGGGTGGGTAAGTCTCATGGTGCTCATTTTCACGGGAGCGTCTCAACTACTGGACGAAAGCGGATCGGCGCGCATTGAAACGAGTTGGGGCTTGATCATGATGCTCAAGCTCTTTGTGTTTGCCATTGTCGGGGGGCTTATCTTTGTCCACGATCTGATCTTGGACCCCTATGGAGCTATCGGAAAGAGTCAACGGGCCGAAACACCGACCCTGTTGTTTGCTGGAAAAGTGGTCTGGGTTCAACGTTCTATTCTCTTGCTCAGTTTAGTCGTTCTTGGAATCGCAGTGTATTTAACCTCTCTCTGATGATTCTTTTTCTTGATCCTCAGTTGTTCATGGTGGCCCATGGACTTCTGGGCATTTTTGTTGGATTGTGGTGTGCCCCGTCATCATTTCCCCAGAACCGGTAGGATGCGAAGCAGGGATGATTTGAGAGGAAAGTGAGTTTGGCATGAAGGGACATACATGGCGGGGATGACTCGTGAGGACATTTTGCGCCAACTCCGTGAAAGGATTGTGGCGTTCGCGACATCTCGTGGGTTGAGGGAGGGCGCGGAGGACTTAGCTCAAGATGTCATGATGGTCTTGCATGAAAAATATCCGCACGTGACAGAATTAATTGAGTTGGTTCCCCTCTCGTTTCAAATCCTGCGTTTTAAAATGCTGGATCGTCATCGAATAATGTTGAGACATGGGGAATACAACCAGGAATCGGTCGATGACCAACCGCTTGTCGATCCCGGAGATGACCCAGCTATGCAAGCAGAGCAAAAAGAACGCGTGACGCACCTGATTGCCGCGCTTCAACAATTAGGGGAACGGTGCCAAAAAATATTTCGATTGAAACTGGAAGGCCATTCGTTTCCTGAAATTATGAATATTCTTGGAGAGCGGTCTATCAATACGATTTACACGTGGGATTTACGGTGTCGTAAACAACTCTTGGCCCTGATGGGGGGACGATGGGAAACTCTTCATCTGGATGGGAAAGGGCAGCGACCCAATAGGGAGACGGTTGGCTAATGGCGAAGTCTTGGGAACAGATTCTTGGTGGTTACGCGACCAATACGTTGACCGAGGAAGAGAAGTGTCAATTGTTTGAAGCGGCGCTTCATGATCAGGCGTTGTTTGATGCGTTGGCTGATGAAGAGGGCTTGAAAGCCCTGTTGGCCAAACCGGAAGCGCGTCAGGGAATCCTGGCGAGCCTTCAAGCCTCAGGAAATTCGCAAGAGGCCACAGCGGCCTCTCCTCGCCGGTTGAGTTGGTTCCGCACGCCATCTTCACTGGCTTGGGCCGGAAGTATCGCGGCAATGGGTTTGGCACTGATCTTTGGTTGGCAAATGAACAAAGATTGGGGGCCAATCGTTCAGCAAGAGCAGGAAGCGGAACGCTCTTTGCTCGAAGATAAGGATGAGGAGGCATTTCGGTCACAACCGCCTGAAACAGCCGAACTGCAGGAACAAATCCAGGATTTACAGAAACACGATCAAAGAGAACCTGAACGGGTTGCAGGCTTACCGGCGTCCATTCCTTCACCACAGGAATTGCCGAGGGTGAAAGCTCCCAAAGATTCGGAAGGCATACGGCAATTTTCAGCACAGGTTCGTCCTGAAAATATACGCCAACAAGACGTCAAAAATGAACGTCGTCTGAAAGCTAATGAGTCGGTGTCTCAACCTCCAGAGTCTGGAATCGTTCAAAGCATCCCCAAAAAGGAGGTAATGGTCACTCCTTCCGTGGCGTCTCCAGAGGCAGCAGTAAAAGCTCCCCAACAATTGGCTCGACCACCTTCTTTTGCTGACAAGCTGCCAGGAGAAGATGCTCGCTTTTCTGCAAGTGCAAGGGAATTATATTATGCTAAGAAAAGTAGGCGAGTTGATGCAGTAGGGGAAGAATTAGACGGTAGGCGGGCACAGCAACTTCTAGGAGGAATGTCTGCTAAAGCTAAAAAGTCGCTGACAGAAGAAGTCTCTGATGTTAAGGAATTCCAAGAAACCGTTCAGGATGACTCACAGGGTCAAACTAGAGGCATTCGATATAGTTTTTTTCGGCAAACCGCAGATGGAAAAGATGAGGCAATTGATATTAAGAAATTTTCAGGAAAATGGTCGGACCTTCAAATTGCCCTAGAATCTAATGTATCGGGGCATTTGTATGTGTTGATAGCCTATGGAGCAGGGAAATGGCAATGGATGAGGCCAGAGCCCTCGAATGTCTCCAGGGCATCCGATGGGGCTATACAGGTGAATCCTTATCAGCCTGTGAATTTCGCCTTAAGCCAAGCTACGAATACCTTGGGGAACCCGGTGGTGGCGTCTATAACGGCGTTACTGTCATCAAGACCACTTGAGGATTTAGGGAAATGGCTCGGTCAGGGTGTTGGGGCTGAACCATCTGAGGGACGTCTCACTGAACATACTACAGCACAGCATTTTGTCATTGATGCGTCTTTGGAACCTGTGGTCCCTCTGAGGGTCAATATCGCATTGAGAGAGGAATAAGACTCAAGGAAATGGTTGTGGCCTATTATGTCGAATAAATTTTTGATTTGTGGTCAAGTATTGAGAGAAGAGACCGTCGCAAGCCAATGTTGCCTGTCAACTGCGGCCATTTTTTTCGCAAAGAAATCCGACTACCTCATTGAGGCGCAGAAAAACAGGCAAATCGCAGAGAAGAATTACGCCGAACAGGCTTCAGTTTGGGGATTTTCTGTGCCCTGGTAATTTACTTCTACTGTGAAGCCCAGGTCTTCGATCATATTCCAGACTTCCTGGTGGGCAAGACCTGGGGTGGTGAGGTAGCCATCCACGAAGAGGGAATCGGCGACATAAAGAGCGAGGGGTTGGAGAGAGCGAAGATTTTTTTCACGCCCACCTGCGGCTCGAATTTCCGTTTGAGGGTGGAGGAAGCGGAAGAGGCACAATATGGTGAGGCATCGGGCCGGTGTTAAATCATTTTTTTCCCCAAACGGGGTGCCTTTTACTGGATAGAGCATATTGAGCGGAATGGAGTCGGGTTGAACCTCTTTGAGGGCCAACGCTAAATCCACCAAATCTTCATCGCGTTCGCCCATTCCCACAATTCCGCCGCTACACAGTTCTAACCCTGCGGCTCGTGCATGCTTCAATGTGTCCAGTCGATCTTTGTAGCTGTGAGTGGAGCAAATGGATGGGTGATAGGCTTCACTGGTGTTGAGGTTGTGATTGATGCGATCCACGCCGGCATCTTTTAATTGACTGGCTTGCTTGCCATTTAAAAGCCCCAGTGAACAACAGATTTGAATAGGAATTTCATTTTTGATTTGCCGAACGGCATTGGAAATCTGGGTGATTTCGGATTGCAGGGGGGAACGGCCAGAGATGACGATGCAATACCGCTGGGCTTTCGCGTCTGCGGCGCGGCGTGCGCCTTCCATCATTTTTTCTGGAGAGAGCAACGCATAGCGGTCAATGGGTGCGTCAGAGATGGTTGATTGGGAGCAGTAATGACAATCTTCCTGGCAGGCCCCACTTTTGGCATTTAAGAGCATCTGCAGTCGGACGGTGTTTCCGAAATATCGTGATCGAATGGTATAGGCGGCATTGACTAAATCCAAGAGTTGGTTGTGAGGCGTCGCCACTATTTCCAAAGCTTCTTCTCGTGTGGGAGATCTGTCGTCGAGCACTCGGGCTGCTAAATCTTGATAGGAAGTCATGGGGTTCTCCTCGTATCTTACGTCGTCTTCATGGTTAGGGTTGCTTTTGGATCACCTCTATGGTTAGGAACATGAGGCTTACAATCACGACGAGGTTTTTTGATTCCGAACGTGTTGTTAGGTATCTGGTTATCCGCTCACTAATTGGCGAGGTGCTGATAGCGGATGCTCAGTCTCAGGAATTTCAATTTGAGGGGCATCGGCCCACAATTTTTCTAACGCATAATATTGGCGGATATCGGATCGAAAGATATGGACGATAATGTCCCCATAATCTAATAAGATCCAATTCGCCGTTTCTTTGCCTTCTATGACTGGCTGGGTGTGATATTGCGTGGCCATGGATTTTTCAATAACTGCCGCGAGTCCGCGGACCTGGCGTTCCGATTCACCTGAGGCAAAAATAAAGTAGTCCGCAAGAGAGGTCAGATCTCCGACTTCTAATACCAACACGTCTTCGGCCTTTTTATCTTTGGCGGTTTGCGCGATAAAGACGGCTTGTTCGTGAGAAAGCGACGGTTTTGGTGGGGTTGTACGGGTCATTGATATAATAGATGTTGAATTATATAGGACTCCACCCCAGGCGGCAACCAATCCCCTATCGGACGTTTCTGGGCGATATGCTCGCGAATGCGGGACGCCGCGACCTCACAAGGGGGAACCGATAAGAGCGTCATGGAGTTTCCCGAAGGAAGGGGGACTTCCAGGCAAACCTCGACGTGTTGGTCTAGGTGTTGAAGGCTGGCAAGTGTAATGGGGGGTAGAAGCGATAACGACTGGAGTTGGGTGAAGGTGACTCCAGGCCTGGAGCAGACAATAAAATGACAAAGCTCAAGCAAACGGGGTGCTTGTTTCCAACTGGGTAGATCCAAGAAGGCATCCAGACCGATAATAAAGCCGAATTTCGTTTCCCTAGGATATTCACGTTTGAGATGCGTAATCGTATCGACGCTGTATGACACCATAGTCGACCGAGTTTCTCGATCGTCTACCGCAAATGCTTCATAGGGCTTCGTGGCCAGCTTCACCATTGCCAAGCGATGATGGGCGGGAGCCAGGGAGCTTGCTGGCTTGTGAGGGGGATCGCCTGTTGGCATGAAGAGCACGCGGTCAAGAGCAAGCATGCGATAGACCGCGTTGGCGATGTGCAAATGTCCGTTATGAATCGGATTGAAACTACCCCCTAGGATACCAATGAACATGGGTTTGTGGTCTTTTTATGGGGTGTGTGGGAACAAATCCGCGAGTAACGTCTTTTTAGCGAATCATGTAATCAATGCACGTAAGGCGTAAAAAGTTAGGGGTAAGGAGTGAACAAAATAAATGGATAGCCTAAGAATTCTGAGTGTTCCCCGCTTTGCCTTCTTCCGATTTATTCTTTACGCCTCACTCCTCACTCCTCACTCCTCACTTTTCACTTCTAACTTTTTCCTTTGCGCCTCTCCTATGGAGTCAATGCGAGATTATCTCGATGAATGACTTCTTCGTATTCCAGCGCCCCCAAGAGTTGCTGAATTTCTGAGGTTTGTTTGCCTTTGATGCGCTGTAAGGTTTCCGCTGAATAATTGCTCAGCCCTTGCGCGAAGACAATGCCTTCCTTGGTGGTACAGCTGACAGGGTCACCGGGTAGAAAGGTGCCCTTGACGTTCAAAATACCTGAGGCTAATAAGCTCTTCCCCCGCATAACGAGTGCGGCCACGGCCCCTTCATCCAGCATAATCTCCCCCTTGGGTCTTAGCGTAAAGGCAATCCACTGTTTACGGTTGGTTAGAGAGGATTGATTGGACGCAAAAAATGTCCCACTGGGGTTTCCTTCCAACGCCTGGCCTAGGGCATTGGGTGTTTCACCATTTAACAACAGCATAGGCACGCCAAACCGTCCAGCCTGTTTGGCGGCTAGAATTTTCGTCACCATGCCTCCACGACTGGCTTGGGTCCTGGAGGCCCCTGCCAGACTTTCTATGTGTTTGGTGATGGATGAAACCAGTGAAATAAGTTGTGCGGAAGGATTTAAGTGAGGGTCTGCTTCGTACAGACCGTTCACATCGGACAAGATGACTAGAAGATCGGCATCGACGAGATGGGCGATTTGTCCGGCGAGAGTATCATTGTCGCCGAACCGAATTTCATCAACGGCGACCGTATCATTTTCGTTGATAATAGGAATGACTCCAAGCTGAAGTAATGTAGTGAGAGTGTGACGGGCATTGAGAAATCGGCGACGGTCTGCCAAGTCCTGATGGGTTAAAAGAATTTGGGCCACTTTATGCCCGGAGGCTTCAAAGGCTGTTTCGTAGGCGCGTACCAGGCGGCTTTGCCCAACAGCTGCTGCAGCTTGTTGTAGGGGAACTTCCTGGGGGTAGCTTTTTAACCCTAAATGAGAAATGCCAGCGACGATGGCCCCGGAGGAGACGAGTACGAGTTGGCGGTTTTTGGTTTGAAGTTCCCCGAATTCATCGGCCAGCCTACTGATTCGGTCTAAGCGAAGACCTCCTGCGGAAGAGGCCACGAGGCTGCTTCCGATTTTGACGACAACACGCTTGCAGGTGGTTAGCACTTGCTGGTGCATGAAGCTTTATTCTCAAGGACGGCTTGCCCGAGGTACGTTATGAGTGCGGGGAGACCTTCCCTGGTGACGGCTGAAAGAGGAAA
>JAOUNC010000431.1 GCA_029881175.1 Nitrospirota bacterium
GGTGGTCATCGGAGCTGTGATGCGTAAACTGCTGCATCAAATTTATGGAGTCTTAAAAAGTGGAGTCCCTTTTCGTCCCGAACTAGCCACGGGGGCCTCTTGACTTTTAAGACGGTATCTGACCCCTTAAAATTCTAATCCTTAGCAATTCAACCTTCAAACCAATTCGGCCGATACGTTCCTATAGCCATTGTCTTATTTGGGAAACACTCCTAGCCATGGTGCAATGATGATCCAATCCGCTCCCCTCAGACTTGTCATGATGGTTTCAGGTTGGACCAGCCTGATACTTGGGCTTATCGGGATATTTCTTCCTTTGTTGCCCACCACACCATTTGTGCTTCTTTCCGCCTATTGCTTCTCCAAAAGTTCACCTCGTCTCCACCGCTGGCTTCTTAATCAGCCTCGGCTGGGTCCGATGATCCAAAACTGGGAACGGCATGGCAGCATCAGTCAGAGCGCCAAAATCACCGCCACGGTCCTTATGATCGGGCTCTTTTCATTTTCCCTGTGGTACCTGACCCTTTCAACCCTCTTTAAGGGAGCCCTGGTGTGCATGGGCACAGGCGTATTGTGTTTTCTCTGGACACGTCCCTTACCGCTACGCCATCTTGATGAGTTCAGCAATCGCCCCGCTGACGCCCGCGAAAATTTGGTGCGGCTGGGCTGAGCCATACATATAGGCCGGCGTGGTAATGACCTTGTTCTCCTTATCCACCACAAATTTCTCCACTGCACAATTTTGATGTTTAGCTCCGGTCTTTTCAATTTCTGAGGCCGTCCCGGCATCGTCGCCAATCGTCACCGTCACCCCTTTCTCTCCGAATGCTAACGCCATAATCGCCGGCGCAATACAGATCGCCGCGATCGGCTTTCGACTCTCATGAAATTCTTTCACAATTCTGACTACCTGTGGATCAATGTCGCCCCCACTCCCTTTCTCTCCAAAATTACAGAGATGAAGCGCTGCGCCAAACCCACCGGGAAAGGCCAACGCATCGAAATCTTGTGCCTTCAGCGCCTCTAAGGGTTGAATATCCCCTCGTGCAATACGCGCCGCTTCTTGCAACACATTTCGCTGTTGGCCTGTCGACTTTTTCGTCAAATGGTTGGTCTCAGCTACATCTTTATTTGGCGCAAACACTGTATATTGAGCCCCCTGCTGCCCAATAGCAATGAGCGTGCTAATGGCTTCTGTAATTTCAGCTCCATCCAAAAACCCACATCCGGAAAGAATAACCGCGACGTTCTTCATAATCTCCTCCTTCAGAATCAGGATGAATGATAGCGAAGATCCACAATTTCTTGTTATCACAAATATCGCCAACATCTGTTACGCTAGTATGGCTGCAGGCGATAGGTCAACCGGAAGTTGTTCTTTCACCCATTGTGTCTCGAGGACAATTGAGGTCACAACTATGGCCATCGAATACGAGTACTTTTTCAAGAACCCTTAAACATCTAGGACACGAGGTATGCCATGAATCAGGGGAGATTTGAGTTTCGTGGAACAGGATTAAGTTGTTTGTGGTTATTTGTCTGGACTTGGGTCCTCACCCTCATCACCTTCGGCTTGTTTTTTCCCTGGGCCTATTCCGCGCAACAACGATGGATTTCAGAGCACACCTTTATCGACAAGCGCCAACTGGCCTTTCATGGAACAGGATTCGGGTTCTTTTTGAACTGGCTTGTGATTATGATCCTGACCATCATGACCTTGGGATTGTATATGCCCTGGGGGTTTTGCCGCCTCAAGCGGTGGCAAACGAATAATTTGTCATTCGCTGATTTAGTCGACCAAGAATACCAGACCACCTGATCCCCTATGAACATTCTGATTGTTGCCGTGGGAAGTTACGGAGATGTCCTGCCCTTGGTTGGCCTGGGTCGTGCGCTTTGCTCACGCGGACACGCCGTCACATTGTTCACGAACGGTCATTTCGCCAATCTCGTACAACAAGCCGGATTAGACTTTGTCCCCATGGGTTCGGCTGAAGAATACGATGAGGTCGCCAACCATCCGGATTTATGGCATCCCCACAAAGGCTGGCGGGTGATTATGAAACGGATGATGGCTGGGGCTTTGCAGGCAGCCTACCCTCTTCTCTGCTCCCATGTCGTTCCAGGAAAAACGATACTGATCAGTTCCACCCTCGGTTTCGTCGCACGCCTGGTGCAGGAAACTCACCACGTTCCTCTTGTGACCGTCCATTTTTCTCCCGGCGTCTTTCACTCCGCCTATCAGGCGCCTCGTATGCCTGGGCTTCCTCTTCCCGATTGGCTCCCCGTGCGATTCAAACAAGTCATGTGGAAGATGGTCGATCACCTGATCATTGATCCTATCCTGAAACCCAAACTTAATTATTTTCGCCGGGAGTTAAGCCTTGCTCCAGTCTCACGAATCTTTCATACTTGGTTGCATTCTCCTGACTTGGTGCTTGGCCTATTTCCTGAATGGCTGGCGGCCCCTCAACCCGACTGGCCTCCACCCACCACCCTGACAGGATTTCCCTTCTATGACGACGCGGCTGATTCTACCTTACCAACAACCATTCAAGCCTATTTAGAGGCCCATCCACAGCCACTCGTCTTCACGCCCGGGTCCGCGAACAAACATGGGCGGCCATTTTTCGCTGAAGCCGCCAATGCCTGCCAACTGATGCAGCGTCCCGGCATTTTCCTGACTCGCTACCCTGAACAATTACCCCAGCCGCTTCCATCGCACGTCGTCCATTTTGCTTATGCACCCCTGAGTCACCTCCTGCCGCATTGTGCCGCCCTTATTCACCA
>JAOUNC010000055.1 GCA_029881175.1 Nitrospirota bacterium
ACGTTTTGGTGTGTGCTCCCATTTACCGTTCCCCCATTGTTGGAAACTAATCATCCAGGTGCGTTGAGACGCGGGGACCATCGATCAATCTTGATGTGCGGTTCACGGGATGTATCTGTCGACGTGGTCTCTCGCTACCTTCAAGACGTGGATGTACGAGTGTTGCATGTCGAACACGTCGAAGACGCGGATACGTTTCTTGAGAGCCAACGAACCTGCCCGTCTGATCTCCTGGGAATCATTATGGGAAAAGAGGCAAAGGATGAGGTTTGGCGATCATGGCTGGCGACCGTTCGCACATCTCCGTTTGCGTCGATACCCCTTTGGGGTCTGACTCCATTTTGGTTGCGCAAGAAGAATCACGATCTTTCTGCCGTGTTTGACGGCATGATTAGTATGCCGATTCATCGAGACCAACTGTATCATTGTGTGTTCCAGGAGTCGGAGCGGATCGATCCTTTACATAGCCGTGAATCCCATGAACCTCAGGCGCGGGATTCAGAGAGCTATGCGGTCGCCAATCAATGCCTCAACGAAGCTCTGCCGGAACAAGGGTGTCTGAGCCCCGCTGTCCTGTTGGTTGAGGATAATGTGGTCAATCAAAAAGTTGCCGTCGGATTGTTCCGCAAATTGGGCTGTCAGGTGTCTGTCGCTGAGTCGGGCACCCAGGCATTACGCCTTATTCAGGAACAAGACGTTGATATTATTATGATGGATTGGGAATTGCCCGAGTTGGATGGTTTCCAAACCGCACATGCCATTCGGAAATTGGAGGAATCCGGGAGTGTTGTTCCCCGTCAATGGGCAGGAGATCCGGTCTTTGCCTCCACCGTTGGACATATTCCCATTGTGGGGATGACGGCTCATGGGCTTTCGGAGCAGAACCAGCATCGTTGGGTTGGAGTGATGGATGATTGTTTGTCTAAGCCTGTTCATTTGAAGGATTTGGCTCAGGTGCTTGAACGATGGATCGGTTTCAAGTCAGAGGTTCTGGTTTCGCCACCGTTCTCCAGTACAATATTCCGGCCAGGGCCTTTGGCTGAGGTGCGGCCCGCTAGTTCTTGTGATGTCATGGATGTTCATGTGGGAGATCGGCAGACAGATGGCCGATACGATTTTTCTGTGGCTCTGGAGGTCGTGGATGGGGATGCAGCCTTGTTGCACTCGCTGGTCAAAATATTTCTCGATATGGCGCCCAAGCTAATTCAGGAGATGAAGAAAGCCGTGGCCATGGGAGAACGATGCCATGTTCAGCGCCTTGCCCACCAAATGAAGGGTTCGCTGGGAGTGCTAGTTGCAACCCATCAGGTGAAAATGGCTGAGCGTCTTGAGTCCTTAGCCGCGGGATGTTCGTATGACCAGTTGCACGAGTTGATGCGGGAAATGGAGCATGAGGTGGATGCCTTAATGAGTGAGCTTGATGACGTCTCGCGATCATGGATCGAGCGGGTAGGTATCACATAGCCGAATGCAAGATTCTGGCGTAGTTTTCAGAAGATCACGAAGAATGTTTCATGAAGTTTAGGCTGAAATATTTCCTATTATCTGCAAGGAAGTCTCAAGTTTTTTAAAAATCAGTCCGATACGAGAAGCATTATTAGTCAAACTCTAACGAGGGTATTACAATGAAAGATTTGTTGACGTTAAGTGAAGTTTCGACATTTTTAAAAGTCCCAAAATCGACCATCTACAAATTAGCCCGTGAACGCCGTCTCCCGGGTCATAAGGTTGGGAAGCATTGGCGGTTTGTGCGGGAAGAAATTGAAGCTTGGGTCCAAAATGCCGGGGCCGATGAGGTGATGGTCGGGGCTTCTTCCGGGAACGGGGGGCATGATCGGTTTAGTTTGAATTAAGCATCTTCCCTCCGGTCTCATCACTCCACCAATCGTCTGGTACGATTGAGTGGAGATCTCACGTTAGTAGGATTGACGGCTCCGATTCTGAGGAGAGGATGCCTCAGGATTGGTAGCCCGTATGTGTCTCCGTCTTGAAACGTCCTCTCCTCTGTTTCCCCCTTCGTTAATACGCTTTCTCCAATTATCGGTGCTTGTTGGATTGTGCGTTTTCCTTGGGTGACTTCTTCGTTCCTTTCACATGAGTCTATGCCAAGATTTCTTTCAGAATATTTTGGTTCCGTACCCCTGTGTTTGCAGGAACATGATGGAATGGGAGGATCGCCCTCCGGATAAGGGAACTGGTGTAACGAATATGTTTGTGAACAAATCCTATAGAAAAACTTTTTAACAAGACGGCTAAAGAATGAGGAGATAATGACCGAATTTCAACTTACTGAATGAGTCGGCTACTTATGAAACCTCACCAATTATTCTTACACCCGTTTATTATTCTTTCGGGATTTCCCATTGAGGACCTCTGCCCGGAATTGTAAGGAGTTCAGCATATGATTGATACCAGTCTTAAAGTCTTAGTGGTGGATGATATGTCCACGATGCGGCGAATCGTAAAAAATGTGTTAAAGCAAATCGGTTTTTCAGACATGGTAGAGGCCGAAAATGGGCAGGATGCGTTGAATAAATTACGAGCCGCGGGGGATTTTGGGTTAGTTGTGTCGGATTGGAATATGCCGGTGATGCAAGGCATTGATCTCTTGCGAGCCGTACGCGCTGATGCTGAGCTGAAACATCTTCCCTTTCTGATGGTCACAGCTGAAGCCCAAAAGGAAAATATTATTGAAGCCGTACAGGCGGGGGTCAGCAATTATGTGGTGAAACCATTTACGGCGGAAGCGTTACAAGGGAAGCTCGAGAAGATTTTCGCCAAGACGCAACCTGTGAAAGCCTGAGGATGAGCCATGTTGGCATTTCCAAATGTAGACGACTAACGGAAATAAGGAGAATTCTATGTTAGTGGATCGTAATATCGAAGAGCGTATAGTGGAAGCACCCGAAGAGGATCATTCGATTAACAATGAATTAGCTGAATTGACGAAATATGTGGAAGTCATTACCAGCACAATTCGTGACATGGAATCTCCCGTCACCACGACGTCCGATCAACTGCCTCAGGCGACTGCGCATTTGCAAGATTTAGCCAAGATGACGGAAGACGGAGCCCATCAAGTCTTGACCTTGACCGAAAGGATTGAAACGAATCGCCGCACCATGCAAACCGCCCTGGACCAATTGCAGCAACAATTAGGTGGGGAACAAGCCACTGAGGTCGGGCGAATATTGCAATTGATGAAAGAGGATGAACGCCGCCTCATGGATATTCATGTGGCCCTGTCGTTCCAAGATCTTGTCGCACAACGTGTGGCGAAGCTTGTGACCATTCTTAACGAAGTTCAGCATAAACTGCTGAAGCTTGTCGTCATTTTTGGCATTAAACAAAAAAAAGCCGGAGCGGCGGCTACAGATGGTGGACGTGGTTATGAGATGTTACGCCAACTCGAAGAGTCTAAAACCACCGCGCTTCAGCAAGATCTTGTGGATGATATTATGTCCGAATTTGGTTTTTCCTAATCCTTGATGACGTCAGGGAAGATACCGTCAAAGACTGATGCCTTTTGTGTTGAAAAGGGTGATCTATGAACGATGAAATGCAAGAGATATTGTGCGATTTCTTAGCTGAAAGCTCAGAAATGCTGGAGGCCCTTGACCAGCATTTTGTCAAGCTGGAAGCCGAGCCGACGAACGCCGAGTTGTTGAATGAAATTTTCCGATGTATGCACAGCATGAAAGGTTCGGCGGGTTTTCTCGGATTTACTCATCTCGTTGAAGTCGCGCATCAAGGCGAAAGCTTGTTGAATAAAGTGCGACAAGGGGAAATCGGTGTTTCTCCTTTTATTATCGATATCATTCTTGAGGCGGTGGACGCCGTCAAACTCTTGCATGCCGATATTCGGGAGACCGGGGAAGACTCGCATGTTGATACGGCCTTGATTGTTAATAAACTCACGCTCACGATGGATAGTGCGGATGATTTAAATGATGTGATGCCGTCGGCGCCTAAAGTCAAAATTTCTTCGTCTGAACCGGAACCCCAAGCTAAAGAAGAAACGCTAGTGTTAGCACCGCAGATTTTGGACAAGCCTGCTCCCTCCTTGGAAAAGCCAGAAGAGGGCCATGAAGATGTGGGTTCTCTGTCTGTTTCGGATGCTGAGGAGGTGGAACCCGTTACGGAGGGCCCAACAGCTCTTTCCTATATGCGCGGTAAAATGCAAGAGGCGGCATCGCGTACTGTTCAAGCCGCTGCTTCTGGACCGCCCAAAATTGCAGGGAAAGAAGAAGAGACCACTGTTCGGGTGGAAACCCGACGGCTGGATCATGTCATGAATTTGGTTGGGGAATTGGTTCTGGGGCGTAACCGGTTGATGAAACTTGGGTTGGGACTTGAAGACCAATTTGAAACCAATCCGCTTGTTCGGGAACTTGGCGTGACCTTGGCGCAACTCAATTTAGTGACATCAGATTTACAGTTGGCTGTCATGAAGACCCGCATGGTGCCCATCCGGAAAGTGTTTTCCCGGTTTCCACGTTTGGTTCGTGATTTATCAAGCAAGTTAGGGAAGCACGTTCGATTGGAACTTATTGGGGAAGAGACGGAAGTGGATAAATCCGTGGCAGATGAACTTGGTGACCCCTTAGTCCATTTGGTGCGAAATTCCATGGATCACGGATTGGAGACGGTGGAAGAACGAAAACGAACAGGGAAAAGCCCTGAAGGCTCCGTACGATTAGCGGCGTATCAGGAAGGTAATAGTATTGTTATTCGAATTGAAGACGATGGTCGAGGCTTGCAAGTCGAGAAAATCGGGGCGAGTGCGTTGGCGAAGGGTTTGATCAGTGAAGCCGAGCTTTCCTCTATGAGTCCCCGAGAAGTGATGAATCTTATTTTTCTTCCAGGGTTTAGTACGGCGGAACAGGTTAGTGATTTGTCCGGTCGTGGCGTTGGGATGGATGTGGTTCGGACAAATATCAGCCGAATGAATGGCAGTTTGGAATTAGATTCCGAACCGGGGCATGGCAGTCAAGTGACGATTAAGCTTCCCTTAACCGTGGCGATCATTCAGGCCCTTCTGGTCGAAGTGCAAGGTTCTATGTTTGCGGTTCCCTTGGCTTCAGTGGTTGAAGCCGTGAAAATCACCAAAGAGGATATTAAAAGCGTGAATGGGCAAGCTGTCCTGAACCTTCGGGAGCGCATTCTTCCGCTCCTGGATTTGGCACAATCTTTTCAGATTCCCAAAGATCGTTCCATCGATGAATGTTATGTGGTGGTTGTGGCGATAGGGGCACAACGATTCGGGGTGGTTGTGGATCGATTGCGAGCGCAAGAAGAAGTGGTGATTAAACCCTTGGGTGATTTTTTAGAGAATGTGCAAGGCGTGGCGGGGGCGACGATTACGGGCGATGGGAAAGTGGTGTTAATTTTGGATATGGGCAATTTAGTTCAAAATGTATCGGGTACGTCATTTGCCTCGATTTGATTATGACATTTGGAGTGAGAAGCGAAAAGTGAGAAGTAAGGCGGGTGGTGGTCTGGCCCTCTTCGTTGTGGGGGAGACGGTAGGGTGATGGGGCAAATATCAGATGGGGAACATAACGAGGGGGAAAGTGAGAAGGGAATTTGCGAGAAGTGGGAAGCAAGATCGAAGAAATAAAAAGATTGGATATTTCCGTTTCTTGCTTCTTACTTGTGACTCCGTACTTCTCACGTCCATAAGGAGCATATAATGGCGAAATGGATGGCGGAAATTGATCAACGGACTCGCTTAGCCGGAGCCAATCAGATGGAACTCTTGATGTTTCATCTCGGCACAGAGGAGATCTATGGCATTAATGTTTTTAAGATTCGTGAAGTGATGCAATTGCCACCGGTAACGAGGATCCCTGACTCTGATCAGAGAATTTTGGGACTCGTGAATTTGCGGGGAGAAAATATCGCCCTTGTTGATTTAGCGCAAGCGATTGGATTGGGACGTATTGAGACTGCCGGGGCCAAGCTCATTATTGCCGAATATAACGATAATAAACAGGGTTTTCTTGTGGGTGGAGTCGATCGAATTATTCGGATGTCTTGGGAACATATTAAGATCCCCCCGGCCATGGTGCAATCCAGTCGACAAGGGGCCGTCACGGCGGTGACCAAACTCGAGGATGGGCGAATGGTGCTGATTCTTGATGTGGAAAAAGTCTTGGCTGAATTGCATCCTCGTGCGGATGAAGAAGTGCTGGTTGGCATTGAAATGGTAAAAGAATTAGCTGGCATGCGGGTTCTGATTGCGGATGATTCCATTGTTGCCAGAAAACAAATCATGAAGACGTTGGAACGGTTAGGCATGAAATGGGAGGAAACTCAAACGGGAAAAGAGGCGCTGACTCGTTTGCGGAATTATGCGGATGCGGCGGACGTTGCAGGAAAAACCATTTTTGACTATTTGGCGGGTGTCATCACGGACATTGAAATGCCGGAAATGGATGGTTTTTCTCTGACCAAACACATTCGTGAAGATTCCCGTTTCCAAGGACTTCCTATTTTGATGCATTCCTCGCTCTCGGGTGAATGCAATGTTGATCGAGGAAAGGCGATGGGGGTCACGGATTATGTGACGAAATTTCAGCCCGTTGAGCTTCGCGATAAACTGGTGAAACATCTTGGCCGGTCTCAGAGTAAACCGGTTTTCAGGTAAGAGCATGATAAAAGTCGTGTGTTGCACAGATCGGTGGCTGGCCCCTAAGACGGCACCCGGTACAATTGAACCCAGACGGAAACTTTACGCATGAACGCAATGAACTACTTTCGGAACATCGGAATTACGGGTCAGCTGGTGGCCATTCTTCTCTTCTTTTCTCTTATTCCTCTGAGTGTTCAAATTTACTCACTATTTGAAACGGCCAAGGTATTGGAGGAGGAAGTGGGTGTGCAATACCAGGGGGTGGCTGAGGGTCTTGCTAAGTCGATTCAAAAGTATCTTGGTGAACGATATGCCGATGCCACTATCATGAGCCGGAATCGGATCCTGCAGGATCGTACCTTGTGGTATCTGCCAGGGCATGAGGCGAATGGAATTGTGGCGGTTCTGAATGAATATGTGAAGTCTTCTGGTGCCTATTCGTTAATTCAAGTGGTGGATACGGAGGGTAAGCTCATTGCTGTGAATGATCAAGATAGCCAAGGCCAGCCGATCCACACCAACGAGCTGTATGGAAAAAGCTATCGTTCCACCGTGTGGTTCCAAGCCCTTCAACAGGCAAGTGTTCCTTCAGGCACAACGGATCTATTCTCGAATGGACCGGCTGAGCCACGAGTGTTTGTTGAGGATGTAGCCGTGGATCGTGAAGTGAAATCGGTCTTCCCAGGAGAAAGCGGGCTGACCGTGGGGTTGTCTGTACCGTTCTATGACCATGGGGAAATTGTAGGCTATTGGACGCAGCGGTTAAAGTATTCAATGGTCGAATCGATCGTGCAAGACGCATATATCAATCTGAAGAAGGCCGGTTTCCCCAGTGCAGAATTTATCTTACAAAATGGACAAGGATTCACTATTTTAGAATATGCCCCGTCTGTGCATCAGAGTGAAGTGGTTGTCCACGATCTTGAGAATGTGTTGTTTCGAAGCAATTTGCCACAACTTGGTTTGGACGCGGCCCAGTTAGCGGTTCAGGGACATTCAGGATTTTCAAAAAACTTCCATCCTGGGAAGCCAGAGGTTCAAGTGCTTGGCTTTAGCCATCTTCAGGAAGGAAAAGGTTTTCAAGGATTGCATTGGTCCATGTTAGTGCAAGTGCCTGAAGCCGAAGCGTTTAAGCGAGTAGCGGAAATTACAAATAAAACGCTTGTAGAAATGTTTCTAGGGTTGCTCATTGTTATTCCCATCGGAATCTTCATGGGCCGGAAGGTTGTTGGTCGGCTGAAACCATTTTGGGATGTGGCTGCTAAAGCCTCGAAAGGGGATCTCACGCATCGGGTGCCGGTCACGACGCAAGATGAGTTGGGACAGATGGGTGCCGCGCTGAATCACCTTTTAGACCAATTAAATGCCATGCTTCTCCAAACCAAAAATGTGGCACATTCGTTATCGCAATCCTCTGATCAATTGTCTGTGGTAGGTCGGAAGGTAGTTCAAGTGAGTCAGTCCCAACTCAATCAAGCCACTCAGGTGGCCACGTCTGTGGAGGAAATGGCTTCCACGGCGGGGAGCATGGCTCTGAACACACAAGGACTGGCGTCCAGCGCCATGGAGGTGAATGAGTCGGCTGTTCGAGGTGGAGAAATTGTGGCCTCTTCCATTCAAGGGATGGAATCTGTTTCCAGCCGAATGCAGGAGTCGGCTGGGCGCATCCAAACGTTAGGACAACGCTCTCAAGAAATCGGGGATATCATCGGTGTGATTGAAGACATTTCCGAGCAAACAAATCTTTTAGCGTTAAATGCCGCGATTGAAGCCGCACGGGCTGGAGATCAGGGTCGGGGGTTTGCCGTGGTCGCTGATGAAGTACGGAAATTAGCCGAACGAACGGGGAAGGCCACCAAGGAAATTGCCACTGTTATTGAATCGGTACAAAAGGGCACAACGGAGGCGGTTCATTCAATGGAGGCCGGAACCAAAGAAGCTCATACCGGCATGGCGTTGGCTCGGGAGGCTGGCATTCGACTTACGGAAATTGTCAATGGCGTTCAGCGAGTGGTGAGTATGATTCAGCATTTTGCGGAATCAACCCGCCAACAGTCTGAGGTCTCAGGGCAATTGTCTTCGAGTATTCACCAGGTGGCCCAGTTGAGCCAAGAAAATGAGGGACATGTGCAGGGTGTGGCCACGGCCACACGACATTTTGCAGGTCTGGCGGCAGACTTACAGACATCACTGAGTCGATTTACCTTAAAAGGCTAAAACGGTGGCGGGGTTGTTGCAACCTTCCTAGCGGAGAATACATATGCGAAATCTGAGGATTGGACCCAAGTTTGTTTTGTCTTTAGGCGTGATGGCTACGGTGCTCATTATCTGTGGAATATTGGGAATTTACCAACAAGAGGAAAGTCGCGTGAGAACCCTCTTGGAAGAAGAAGGCGAAAGGATTCAAAGTCAAATTGAAGTCACCCGTGCCTATATCGCCAAAAATTATGTGGGTAAGATCAAGAAATCTTCCCTTGGGCCAACTTTGCATGTGTCACGGGACCATGAACAGGATATAAACGCCATACCATTTCCAGCCACCGCGACTCAAGAAATTGGCCAGGAATTGGCTGGACGCGGCATGTATCAAGCTCGCTTAGTGAGTGATCAACCGATGAATCCGGCTAATGCTCCAAAAGATGCGTTTGAAGTGAAGGCGATGGAATTGATTAAGAATGGGGCCGCTAGCTTTAGCGATGTGCAAGTCATCAATGGTGTGCCAACATTTCTGCGCGCCAGTTCGGATCGAGCCTCGGTCGAAGCCTGTGTGAATTGCCATGCCGGGAAAAAAATAGGGGATGTGATCGGTATGCTATCAGTCGCGATTCCCATGACCCAAGCGCAGGCTTCGATGCACAGCTCTGTGCTGTATTCGGCTTTGTGGATGGTTGGAATCATTGTCGTTTTTCTTGTCGCTGTGTATTGGCTCATGCATCTGTTTGTGTTGAAGCCCCTCCATGGCCTGGCTGGGATTGCCCATGATATTGCCCAAGGGCAAGGAGACTTGACGAAGCGCGTACCTGTCGGGAGCGGGTCGGATGAAATCACGGCTTTAGCAAGAGACTTTAATTTATTTATCCAAAAGATTCATGGTGCGGTGTCTTTAGTGAATCAGGCTACGAACCGGTTAGCCCTATCGACGGTTGAATTGTCGTCCACGGCCGATAATGTGGTTCGTACTGCGGAGCAGCAAGATGCCCGAGCAGTTCAATCGGCATCTGCAGTTGAGGAAATGACGATGACCGCCGGAGAGGTGGCGCGCAATTCCACCGAGGCCGCTCGTATCGCCCAAGAAACTGCGGAGACCGCACGAAATGGCCAAGCCGTCATGACGCAAACCGTGACGGGGATGCAACAGGTTTCTGAGGCAGTGGTTCAGGCTGCAACGATTATTACAACTTTAGGGCGATCATCGGATCAAATTGGAGCTATTGTCCGCGTGATTGAGGATATTGCGGATCAAACAAACCTGCTCGCTCTTAATGCTGCCATTGAAGCCGCTCGAGCCGGAGAGCAAGGCCGGGGTTTTGCGGTGGTGGCGGATGAGGTGCGGAAATTGGCTGAGCGTACGACCAAGGCGACAAAGGAAATTGGGGATATGATTCGGCAAATTCAGCATGATACCAAAAGTGCCGTGGCTTCCATGGATCAAGGGACGAATCAGGTTGGCCAAGGAGTGGAATTAGCCAATAAGACAGGGGAAGCGCTTTCGAAAATTCATTCGATGATTAATTCTACAGCCGGAATGATTCAACAAATTGCCAGTGCGGCCGAAGAACAATCCAATGCGACGAGGCAAATTGCCGGTGATTTAGAGGCGATGACACAAACCACCAGACAGACGTCAAGTGGAATTGCGGAATCAGCTCAAGCCTGTCATCTCCTGAGTACCTTAGCGAGCGATCTTCAGAAAACCGTGAGCACATTTAAAGTGTGATCCTATGAAGCAATTGTTATCCGTATACGGAAAATCTCCATGGGATCGTGCAAGCCTTTCCTGGCAGAGAACCTTAGTGCGAGTGCGGAGGTTC
>JAOUNC010000056.1 GCA_029881175.1 Nitrospirota bacterium
TCTTAGGGTATGTACGGGAACGCCATCCGGATGTCGCCGAACAACTGGCTCGTCAAACTGGAGCAGGTGGACGGATTGTCATCCCCAGCGGGTTTGATTACCAACCCGACGCCACGTCCTCGTAATGCAATCCCTTCTTAAGCTTTTGGATATTTCTTGACCAGTCGGTCATTCATTATTTCATCACTTCAATCGTCATCTCAATCCGCTCCACCGGATTATCCTTCAAATCACGAGGTTGACTCACAATCGTCTCGGCAACCTCAACGCCTTTCACCACTTCTCCGAAGACCGTATATTGTCCATCCAAATGCGGGGCCTTATCAACCATAATAAAAAATTGTGAGCCTGCGCTATTAGGATCCTGCGTACGCGCTGCGGAAAGGATCCCTTTCTCATGCGCGACTTTACTGAACTCTGCTGGAACCGTGTAGCCTGGCCCCCCTGTTCCATATCGATTTCGATTGGCAGGATCCTTCGTCAGCGGATCACCACCTTGAATCATAAAGCCTGGCAGGATCCGATGAAAAATTGTGCCATTATAAAACCCAGAGTTCGCTAGCTTGAGAAAGCTTTCCACATGCTTAGGAGCTAAGTCTGGGAAGAGTACGATTTCCATTTCACCAAACTTGGTCTTCAAGATGACATGCGGCGCTGACTCCCCAGCTTGGGGCTCTTCTGCCAAAACACCTGGCACGAGCAAGAGACTCACAATGCCCATAACACCCAACACCCTCACGCCCCCTCGAAACATCTTCGCGAACGTACCGAACAAACCATTCATCATAACGCCTCCCTTACATGACCTGTTAATTTCTTGTTGTTCCAGAACTCTGCCGGCAGACCTCTTTCAGTGCCTGTTCCGCAGCCCGTTGTTCAGCTTCTTTTTTCGTGCGCCCTTGGCCTTGCCCTATCACCTTGCCCCTGTTTTCAACATTAACGGAAAAGACTTTTTGATGATCAGGTCCTGATTCCTGAATCAAACGATAGCGTGGACTTGTTCCATCATGTTTATGCATCCATTCCTGCAACCGGCTTTTCCAATCACCCCCAACCGGCAACTCAGGACTATCCCGTAACTCTAAAAATTCAGGATCCAGCAATCGATGGATCAACGTACGAGCCGACTCCAACCCACTATCAAGGTAGACAGCTCCGATGAGAGCTTCAAGCGCATTGGCTAATAAGGAATGCTTCGCCCGCCCCAATGACACTTCTTCCCCTCGACCCAGCCTCAACCATTGTCCGAGGTTCACGCGGCCCGCTGCCTTGGCTAATGTAGCCCGGCTAATCAGCCCAGCTTTTAATTTCGAGAGTTCCCCTTCTGTGGAATGTGGGAACATCCCCACAAGACTCTCGCTGACGATCAGACCCAAGACCGCGTCTCCTAAAAATTCCAGTCGTTCATTATGTGGTGTGGTGGGATGCGTTTCAGCTTGTAAAAACGAACGGTGTGTCAGGGCTTCATATAAAAGGGTTTTTTGATGAAAGACATATCCAAGCGTTCCCTG
The DNA here is from genome assembly GCA_029881175.1 of Nitrospirota bacterium. Classification (GTDB taxonomy): domain Bacteria; phylum Nitrospirota; class Nitrospiria; order Nitrospirales; family UBA8639; genus Nitrospira_E. Next base: position 1,512 of record JAOUNC010000056.1, read on the forward strand.
AACATCTTCAATTACGAACACAGCCAATCACCTTCACTCTCTCGCCACAGGCACATCACCACAATTTCCATACCCATTTTCCCATAAGCCTTTTATTATAGCATATTACAGGGCCTTGCTAACGAAAGAGAGGGACCGGGTTAGGAAGTTGGCAGGCACCACCAGGGAAGAAGGAACGCTTCGAGTTTAGGTTTCTTGCCACCGACGAAAGACTAAGCAGGCATTGACTCCACCAAATCCAAAGGCATTGGAAATGGCCACATCAACAGAACAAGCACGAGACTGGTTGGGAACATAATCCAAATCACATTCTGGATCAGGATTATCTAAGTTAATTGTTGGAGGAATAATACCACTTTGCAACGCTAATATAGAGAAAACAGCCTCGATACCCCCGGCTGCTCCCAGTAAATGTCCCGTCATGGACTTGGTCGAACTGAAAGGAATGGAATACGCTTGCTCTCCAAACACCTCTTTAATGACTTGTGTTTCCACACGATCCGCAAAGGTCGATGTCCCGTGAGCATTAATATACCCGACCGAGGATTTGGGAATTCCCGCATCACGAAGCGCATTCTCCATACACTTAACGGCTCCCGCTCCATCTTCAGGCGGAGCGGTAATATGAAACGCATCACTGTTCATCGCATAGCCAATGATTTCGGCATATATGCGTGCCCCGCGAGCACGGGCATGCTCCAACTCTTCAATAATGAGTACCCCTGCACCTTCTCCAATCACAAATCCATCCCGGTCTTTATCAAATGGCCGACTCGCCCTCTCCGGCTCATCATTTCGGCGAGACAAGGCCTTGGCTGCCGCAAACCCTGCGACAGCGGTTGGGCAAATGGTTGACTCCGTACCTCCGACAATCATCACATCCGCTTCCCCGCGTTGAATGAGTCGAAACCCATCACCAATACAATGATTCCCGGTTGCACAAGCCGTGACCGTACAGGCATTGGGTCCTTTTGCGCCAAACCGAATGGCCACTTGACCGGAAGCCAGATTGATGATGACCATGGGAATGAAAAACGGGGAAACGCGATCCGGGCCACGTTCCAATAAAATCTTGTGGTAATGCTCAATAGCCGGAAGACCTCCAATGCCTGCGCCAATATAGACACCAACCCGATCGGCATTTTCGGTGGTCACCTCAAAATTGGCATCATCGACCGCTTCCTGGCTGGCCGCGACGGCAAAATGGATAAAGGTATCCATTTTTTTGACTTCTTTTTTTTCAATAAACGCCGTCGGATCGAAATTTTTGACTTCTCCTGCAATGCGCACGGTATATTGACTGGCGTCAAATCGTGTAATCGGACCAATCCCGGATTGCCCCTGGCAGAGCTTTTCCCAAGTCTTGGGCACACCGATACCCAGGGGCGTCACCAGTCCCAATCCTGTCACAACGACTCGTCGTGGCGTCCACTCACTCATTGCAAACCACCCTGTCTATCTATGAGGTAAGAAAATCAGGCTTTTTCCTTGATGAAATCAATGGCAGCGGCCACGGTTTGAATTTTCTCCGCATCTTCATCTGGAATTTCAATTTCAAATTCTTCTTCTAAAGCCATCACCAATTCCACCGTATCCAAAGAATCAGCTCCAAGATCTTCCACAAACTTGGCTTCTGGAACCACGTCATCTTCTTCAACCCCTAATTGTTCGGCAATAATTTTCTTGACACGTTCTTCTACAGCCATCGTTGGCACCTCCCCTTTTCAAATTGTATTCAGTACGCAAACCCATGATCTCTCATCTATGCCATATGCATCCCACCATTCACATGCAACACATGACCGGTAATATACCCCGCTTTTTCCGAACATAAAAAGCTCACTGCATCTGCAACATCCGACGATTGCCCCAGCCGTTTTAAGGGAATCTGATTCAAGAGGGCCTCTCTCGTGTCCGCAGAAAGATCTTGCGTCATCGCCGTGTCAATAAATCCCGGTGCGACCGCATTCACGGTAATGTTACGACTGGCATATTCCCGCGCAACAGATTTCGTGAGACCAATGACTGCGGCCTTCGAAGCCGCATAGTTGGCCTGACCAATATTCCCAATGGCCCCCACAATCGAAGCAATATTCACAATGCGGCCACTTCGTTGTCGGCTCATCGTCGGCAAAACCGCCTTCGCGCAAAAAAATGTTCCTGTCACATTCACTTGCAAGACCATCTGCCAATCTTCTTCTTTCATACGCATGAGAAGTCCATCTCGCGTAATGCCGGCATTATTCACCAGAATATCGATTCGTTCCCATTCTTTCAGGACGCGATCAATCATCGCTTTGACCTGATCCCAATCGCCCACATTAACGGAGACCGCCATGGCTTTTCTTCCCAATTGCTGCACGCGTGCCACCGTGTCTTCGCAACGATTCGCATTCAAATCGGCCACCACCACATCCGCACCTTCCTGGGCCAGCGAAGTAGCAATCGCCTGGCCAATTCCTTGAGCCGCCCCAGTCACTACAGCAATTTTTCCGGTCAAGGTCATCGTCACCCTTTCGATAAATTATGGAACACGTGGCTATTAGGCCACATGGGCAAGAACCCGTTCATACGATTCTTGATCAAAGATATTCCATGTCTCGGCCTCGGGCACAATACGTTTCACCAACCCCGTCAAGACTTTACCAGGACCAATTTCAATAAAACTTGTAATACCCATCCCCCACATAGTCTGAATCGTGTGTTGCCAACGAACAGCGGAAGGAAGTTGTTGGACTAAGGACATGCGCACTTCATCTGCTGATCGTAGGGCCCTGGCTTCTACATTGTTAATCAAAGGTACCTTTAAATCAGACCAGTCCAAAGAATCAATATCTTTTTTTAATCGATCCGCCGCAACCTGCATCAACGGTGTATGAACCGGTACACTGACGGGCAATGGCATCACACGTTTGGCCCCACGAGCCTTTGCCAATTCCAACGCCCGTTCCACGGCAACCTTTTCTCCGGCAATAACCGTTTGTCCTGGGGAATTCAAATTGGCTGGAGCGACGATACCAAATGCCGAGGCTTCTTTACAGGCCTCACAAACCTCTGATTCGGATAGACCCAACACGGCCGCCACCAACCCGCTCCCCGGGCTCACGGCCTCTGCCATGTATTGCCCACGCTTTTGCACAAGACCTAACGCTTCACGAAATCCGATCGCACCGGCGGCCACAAGAGCCGTATATTCCCCCAAGCTATGTCCCGCCACAGCCGACGGTGTCAGCGGCCCACCCTGAACAAGGTGAAAGGCCGCCAGGCTCGTCACCAACAAGGCGGGCTGCGTGAATTCTGTTTGATTCAACTGCTCGGCCGGGCCCTCAAAACATAACACACCCACGTCATACCCCAAGATCTTTTCCGCGTCTTGATACAGAGCCGCAATATGGGCATTCGCCTCATAAAGAGCTTTCCCCATCCCAACTGATTGTGATCCCTGTCCTGGGAATAGAAACCCAATTGTCGATTTCACGTGATTAGTTCACTGTTTGGAAAGTAAGAAGGTAAAGATATCTCGCCCCAGACGGAGAGGATAGCATTGGGACCACTAATCGACAATAAATTCTCCTCCATCAATACAAATCACGTTCCCGGTAATCCAATGGGCTTTAGGATGGCTCAAAAGACCCAATGCCTCGGCGACATCCTGCGTTGTCGTTAAACGATTTGAGGGATTTTTTCGCTGAGCCATAGCAATCATCTCATCAGATCCAGGAATTTTCCGTAATGCTGGGGTATCTGTCACCCCGGCCATCAGAGAATTAACCGTAATCCCCAAAGGAGCCAATTCTAAGGCCAGCTGTCGGGTATGAGATTCCAGAGCCGATTTCGCAGCCGAAACAGCCCCGTAGCTTTTCCACACACGCGCCCCTCCTGCACTCGTCATGGAAAAGATGCGACTTCCCGAGCCGAGAAACTTGTGACTGACCAAATCTTGCGTCCAATACACCAGAGAGTTGGCCATGACATCCATCGTCATATCCATTTGGGCCTTATTGATAGCTTCGGCTGCAGATTCCGCAATATACGGCTTTAATGTTCCAAAGGCTAATGAATGCAACAGCACTCGAACCTTGAGTGGCTTTCCGGACTCTTCTCCCCGTTGTTTCATGGCCTTTAAAATATCTGCTCGTTTATCGGGGTCGGCAGCATTGGCATTAAAAAATAAGACTTCACGCCCAAGCTCTCGAATTTTGGCCACGATACGCTCAGCATTGGGTAAGGTAGACTTTCGATCTAAATGCACCCCCAGGATATTGAACCCCAATCCAGCCAATTCTAACGCCGCAGCTTCACCAAATCCGCTTGAAGCCCCAAGAATTAAGGCCCAATCACCTTCACCCCATTTTGTATCGGACATAATGCTCCCCTCTTCTCTCGTTCTTAATCACACGAAATTCCTGTTCTTATCCTTTACTAGGAGCCTGCCGGGCTTAGGAAGAATCGGCTGCAAAAGTGTCTAAGCGGTCCATATTTCGCCGATTTCTTGGACCATAGTCCCACTATGGGCCGGGGAAATCGCAAAAATCTGACCTCGCTCAGCCGCTTTTTCGCTCTCGATTCCCTAAGTCCGACAGGCTCCTAGACTCCCGATGCCAGGCCCCGTATGTCACGATGCAACCTCTTCAATCGAGTGGCGTATGTCACCAACGAACCAAGGCTGAGGCCCAGGTTAGACCTGCCCCAAAGGCAGCTAGCAGCACTAATTGGCCCGACTGAATTCTCGAACTACGGACAGCTTCATCTAAGGCCAATGGAATCGATGCAGCTGAAGTATTACCAAATCGGTCCAGATTAATCATCAATTTTTCTTGTGCCAAGCCTAAGCGCTGACTCACCGCCTTCAAGATGCGCATATTCGCCTGATGGGGAATAAACAGATCAATCTCTGACATGGTCACCCCATTGGCTTTCACAGCTTCGTGAGCCGCCTCTTCCATCGATTTAACGGCGATTTTAAAGGTTTCATTACCTTTCATTTTGACAAAACACCGCTTTTCTTTGAGTACCTGTTCAGAGGCCGGCTCTGTCGATCCCCCACCAGGCACATAAATCATGTCAGAAAGCCGCCCATTGGCATGTAAATGCGTAGACAAAATTCCTGAATGCTCAGACCCTTGGCCAAGAACAACGGCCCCAGCCCCATCACCGAATAACACACAGGTATTCCGATCCGTCCAATCAGTGATCGCCGACATGACTTCAGCACCAATAACCAGGACATGGCGCATACCTGTCTTCACATAGACATCGGCAATGGATAAGGCATAGACAAACCCGCAACAGGCGGCAGAGATATCACAGGCCGCAGCCTGTGTCGCACCTAATCGATGTTGAAGAAGACAGGCCGTGGAGGGAAGCGGAGTGTCACCCGTACATGTCGCGACAAGAATTAGATCAATATCCGAGGCCTGAACATTAGCTGCAAGAAGGGCCTGCTGCGCGGCCTCCAATGCTAAATCGGAACAGGCTTGTCCTGAAGCAACAAGCCGACGCTCACGAATTCCTGTTCGCTCCACAATCCAAGTATCCGACGTCTCAACCATCCCTTCCAAATCGGCATTGGTTAACACGCGATCCGGCACGTAACTGCCTGTTCCAAGAATGGCACTATGCATGTACTTCAAGATACGATCTTAGGTTCAACCACGGGGGGAAGGACGCCTTGTGCAATATCGCCTCGAATAGCTTCGATCAATCCACCCGTGGCTAAAGAATGGGCCTGCAGAATGGCGTTCTTGATCGCTTTAGATGAAGACCGCCCATGACAAATCAAGCTGATGCCTTCTACACCCAAAAGAGGAGCCCCGCCAAATTCGGCATAATCCGTTTTTCGGCGTAAGCGAAGAAGAGGGCCAGCCACAAAGAGATAGGAGAAACGCCCGAGAGCAGATTGTGCAATTTCCTTCATCAACATTTTTTTAATGGCATCGGCCAACCCTTCTGATATTTTCAATGCCACATTGCCGATAAAACCATCACACACGATGACATCAGCATTGCCACTATACACATCCCGTCCTTCTACATTCCCAATAAAATTTATAGGACTATCTTTTAGCAGCTTGAAGGCTTCCTTGGTCACTTCATTGCCTTTGGTATCTTCCTCCCCAATACTCAAGAGACCGACACGAGGCCGATCGACACCCAAAAGATGCTTCCCATATTCATGCCCCATAATGCCAAATTGATGCAGTTGACGAGCTGTACAATCGACGGTTGCCCCAACATCTAGCATAATCGCCCGCCCCTGTCTGGTTGGTAACGTCGCAGCGATAGCTGGGCGTTCAACCCCAGCAATAGAACCCAAAAGAAAAAAAGCTGAAACCATCGTGGCACCAGTATTTCCGGCACTCACCAAGGCATCAGCCTGTTTCGTTTTGACTAATTCCGTGGCTCTCCAAATGGAAGAATCACGTTTCTTTCGTGCCGCTAAGGCTGGGGATTCATGCATCCCCACCACTTGTGATGCATGAAAAATTTCAACATTGGGTTTCTTGCCGCTCAGTTTATCGAGATGAGCTTGGATAGCCGGTTGATCTCCAACCAGAATAACGGAAAGGGATAACTCCCTCGTTGCCTGGAGGGCTCCTTCAATGGTGGGAGATAGACCATGATCTCCTCCCATCGCATCCACGGCTATTTTCATGGGATTCGTTTGAAAATGATCGATGCTAAAAAGGTCAGAATTTATCCTTCTTCAACCGCAATGATCGCTTTCCCTTTGTAGGTACCACAATTCAGGCAGGTCACATGAGGCAGTTTCATCTCATGACATTGGGGACACACCGAAAGGTTTGGTGGCGTGAGCTTATGATGAGACCGTCGTTTATCTCGACGAGCTCGTGAAATTTTGTGTTTCGGATTTGCCATAATCGTCCAACTTCTTCGTTAAGAGATGGTTATTACCTTCACGCCCTCCCTCAAGCAAGTCTCGGGGAAGGCTTGGGGGCGTTCTTCTTTACCACAGAACCAGGGTCTGCAATCAGGGACGATGAAGCCGTGACCGGGGAGCAACATCCACAAATGCCTTCATTTAAATTGGCTCCACACACCTGACATAATCCAGCGCAATTTTCCTGACACACGGGATGTAAAGGAGTCGCCAAAATGAGATTTTCCCGCAAAACGGGAAGCAGGTCAACCTGATGGTCGATCATCGGATACATATCGTCTTCTTTTTCATGCTCTTCATCTACTACCGGAACCTGGCCTCGACTCCCTTTCTTCTTTTTTCGAGAAGAATCTGGCAAAGCGATTGGTTGGGTTGATTGACAAAAATCGGCATCAAAAGACACCTGAAAATCTTCTTCAAAAATTGTCAAACAACGTACGCACTCACGGGCCACACGTCCAGTTAACGTTCCTTGAAAATGAGCCAATCGCTCATCGGGTGAAAAGATTTGGCCGACACAGGACAAAAGACCAATAATTTCTCCATCATCCGGTGGTAGAGCGATGTCGGAAGGCTGAACATCACATTCAATTGTCAAGCCTTCAGCAGGAACGTCAACTAGATTAATGAGAAGAGGCATGGTGAATACCAAGAAAGAATCTGCTCACACCCCCAAACTTTTGTTCTGGGGCAGACAATCAGAAACAATTCCCTTATTCCCTAACTTTCTTCTGAAAAAGAAATAATGGCAATTTCCCGAGCCCTCTTCACCGCCTGAGTCAGTCGGCGTTGATGCCGCAAGCAATTCCCAGAAGTTCGACGAGGGATAATCCGTCCACGTTCGGTTAGAAACCCTCTCAGGAGATTGGCATCCTTATAATCCAATGGTGTCTTATCAAAGCAAAAGCGACAGACCCTCTTCCGCTGAAATAATCGTCCTTTTTCCACAGAAACTTCTCCTCCGCTAAAAATTAGGGCATGGGCTCAGGATAATAATCTTCCGAATCATAGGATGCATCCTCTGCTCCTCCCGATCCAGAACTCCCCGATGATGCCTTTTTGGGTAAAAAAGTCACGGTTTGAGCCACAACCTCATGTTTGCTTCGCTTTTGCCCATCATCCGTTTCCCATCGTCGTTGCTGAAGACGGCCATCGACAATGGCGCCATCACCTTTATTGAGATATTGCCCACAATGCTCGGCTTGTCGCCCAAAAACAACGATGTCAACATAACATACTTCTTCTTTTTGGTCATCCGCTTGACGATAACGCCGGTTTACGGCCAAGGGGAAATTCACAACAGGTGTTCCACTCGGGGTATAACGAAGCTCCGGGTCTTTCGTGAGGTTCCCAATTAAAATGACTTTATTGAAACCCACCATCCTCGAATTCCTCTCCCTCAGATGGTTCAGGTCTCTCAACCGGAATCAAGTCAGCCGGGTTTAACCGAACAGTCATAAACTTCATCACTTGATCTTCCATCCGCTGAAAACGCTCCAATTCGGCAATGACAGTCGGTGGGCCTTCAAATTGAAGCGTAATAAATGTGCCTTTTCGTTCATGCTGAATTTCGTATGCCAGCTTTTTCTTCCCGCTATTGTCCAACTTTAAAATATTCGCTCCAGATTGCGTTAAGATTTCCTTCATCTTTTCAATCACGCGATCATTCTCCGTCTCAACCTGGACAGGCCGCAGGATAGATACTGATTCGTACAGCTTCATATACACCCTTTCTCACTAAGGAATGGACTCGTTGAAAGACACACCAATCGCCTGCTACCACAAAAGGGAAACGAACCTACCACAGGCCAAAAGATCCTGTCAAACAACCGAGGATAGCACAACCGATAGATAGAATTGAAGGATTCGCCAGATTTTTCAAAAATCAATTTGAGGTCAACAACTAGCCACTTGCAGGCAGATCAAGCAAGATAAAGGCTTTTCCAATATTTGGCAGGTAACGCCACACTCTTAGATGAAGCAAGCTAAAAACTCATGACCTTTCATTTTCCCTGTGATGATCCGACAAATAGGCAAGGTCTTCATGGATCGGTGGAACTATCCCACCAAGCAAGCCTTGTGAGGTAGATACCGATAAGATCTTAAAGCCACGATCCAACGGATGGATCTCGCAAGCACAAGGAGGTTGCAGCATCATGACGGATATTTCTCCCGTTCGAACTCAATCCCCCCTGCTTCCTCAA
>JAOUNC010000432.1 GCA_029881175.1 Nitrospirota bacterium
CTGGTGATCAAGCGACTGGCTCGGTGGAATTATTAGAATTAACAAACGAGGAAGAAGCTCAGTATCTCATGCAACTCTTTGAGAAGAAATTCGGTGCATCGGCGATATCCAATGTTGAAGGAACGCCAAATGTTCAGGAGTCTGGCTCTGAGGCCAAATCTCCCCAGGTTCCGACTGTTGCTGAAATGAAAGCCAAGCTTCTTGAAGGTATTTCTCTGGATGAAGGGGAACTGCGTGTGCTGGCGCAAGAACGAGCACAGCAGATTCGCGATTATCTGATTCAAAAAGGTAATGTTCAGGGGAATCAGGTTTTCTTGGTTGAGGTGGCGATGAATCCAATGACGGAAGAAGGGATGGTTCAAAGTCCTTTGGCGCTGACGGCTAAATGAACCTCGCTGACTGAGATCGTCTGTCGCTTGCCGCTTCTAGGCAAATACACACTGTATGCCATCCAATGTATTTGCAGCCCTCATTATGTCGGAATGGCTGCCTTGGGTAAGCAGTCTATTCGTCATCTTGTGGGTTCTTCATCTTCGCATACGCAATGCGTCTCTGGCCGATGTTGGATTTTGTCTGGCCTTTGGACTAATCGTGATTGTCTGCGGAGTCTCTGGCCCAGGAGATTTTTCTCGCCGAATAGTGGTGTCTGGGATGGGAATCCTCTATGCCGCACGTCTTGGGTCTCATCTATTCAGAAATCGAGTCTACAATACATCCGAGGATTCCCGTTATCAAGCCATTCGCTCTATGTTGGGTGGCTGGGAATCCATAGTGATTTTTTGCTATTTTCAAATTCAAGTTCCAGCCTGTCTCTTCTTTGCAGGACTGTTATGCTGGGTTATGAATCACCCCGCAGAGGGCATTGGCTGGTGGGATAGTCTTGGCGTGGTAATTTTTCTAATGGCGATCATTGGTGAAGCCATAGCGGATCGTCAGCTTGAGGTGTTTCGTCAGAATCCTCTGAATAAGGGGAAGACGTTGCAAGCAGGTCTCTGGCGCTATTCCCGACATCCCAATTATTTCTTTGAGAGTCTGCATTGGTGGGCCTATGTGCCATTGGCGGTCGGGCTTCCTTGGGCATGGGCGTCGATTGCCTGGCCCATTCTCATGACCGTTTCGTTACTCTGGATTACGGGCGTTCCTTGGGCTGAAGCACAGGCCCTGGCCAGCCGTGGGGAAAGTTATCGCAATTATCAGCGGACGACCAGTGTGTTTTTCCCCTGGTTCCCACGAACTTCAACGAATTCGGAGGCATCATGATGACAATACTCCTTCAGGTGCATGCTTCTTTCCGGAATTGGGTCGTTCAGTGGATATTCTTGGTGGGATTGATTGGGGTTTTAGGGGGATGCGCTTTGGTGCGGGGAGAAGTGGGGAAGCCATTTTCCGAAGATCGCATTGTGGAATTACAAAAAGGCACAAGTACACGACAAGACGTGGCACAACGGTTTGGTGCTCCTGATGAAATAGTCGAAGCCAATGGCTATGAAATTTTCCATTACCGCCGGTTCGATAGCAAGTTTGGATGGCTGCTGTTTTTTTCACGCGTAAATGTGGCCAGCGATAATTTGTGGGTCTTTTTGAATAAACAAGGTATTGTCGAAGATGTCGTGTTTGGAAACCGCACAGATGAATTGTCATTTCAGATCTGGCCTTTCAGCGATTAAGCGAACGAGAGAAATGGCTAATGGTGTATAAGGTGACCCGTGAACAATAATCGTTCTTTCTGGGTACCCCTTACGCCTCACGCCTTTCGAGGTTTTCCCATTGTCCTATTTCTTGCGACCGTATCCCTTCCCGTATTTACTGGATGCGAATTTCGTCGTGTCGTCGTGAATCATCCGATTGATTCCCAAACTCTTCAGACACTGAATCCAGGGGAAAGCGACATTCGTGATGTTGTTCAAGTGCTAGGCGCACCTGATGAAATTGAGGCCAATCCTGACGGGATGGTCTTTCGGTATCGGTATGGTGATACGAAGACGTTGCGAGTCAATTTCGGGTGGATCTTTCGGTTCTTTTTGCCAGTGGCGCCTTCAATGAATTTGAGCCGGGGAGAGGACGTCCCTCAAGTACTCAATGTTGCCTTGAACCGGTATGGCTTCTTCGATCAATATATGTTCCAGCAACCTCCTGACCCGCCTAAATTTTCTTTCTGGCCTTTTTAGGCTCTCTCTTTTTGTATTTTCTTTTCGCGTGAGGCATTCCATAGGCTGGCCACGTCCGTTTTTGGATAGGGCAGAGATTCCAATTGTGTCTGAATCACGTCCAAAGGTTTGTGGCCCTATCACCCTGCGTTCTATTTTATCTCTCCATGATATTGGGAGTTGGCCTCCTACCCAGAGACGAGAGGCAATCTGGGGATTTTTACAATGGGTCAGAGGGAAAAAGAATTCAGCGGTGCAGGCGTAAGCCTACATGCCGTCATTTTATTTCACTATGAATTCGTGGTGATGTTTGGTCGGAGGGCATTTATTTTTCGTTATTGTGAACATAGAGAAATGTTGTTAATCCGTTTCTTTTCTTTCCGCATACTAATTTCTCTCCATTGTATTTTTCTAAAAAGACTGTATGGATGGCAAGGCTTTTGCCATATTTCTCCTGAATCCATGGAGTTCTTGACGACCAGGAAAAGAGCATTTCACTATATTTGCAAATTTACGACAATCTCTTGAATGATCTTAATTGCCTTTTTTGTCCATCCTTGCAGGATGCGGAAGAACGGCATGGGTTGTCTACTTGAAATCTTTTGCCGGTAGAGAAAGTTTTCCTCC
>JAOUNC010000057.1 GCA_029881175.1 Nitrospirota bacterium
CCACCAAGAGCAAATAAGCCGTGTGAGAGACCTCCGGTGGCTAAGTCGGACGCGAATCCGGCTGCGGCTCCGCTCACCAGGCCACCCCAGAAACTTTCTTCTTCCCAGGGTTTTCGTTCCCCGGGCACCCTGACATCTTCCAGTCGTGATTGAATGGTATGGGCTGTTTCGCCTGATAATCCATGCAGTTCGATTAATTGAGTGCTCAGGGAAGTTATGCGATGGGCTAATCGTTGATCCATTGCGTGTATGGCCCGGGTAACTAGGGCTTTGGATGACTGCCCTGATACTTTTTGTGGCAGAATTTCACGGTCTTTTGCCGTCTCAATTAACAGGCGAGCGATGGCGTCCATGCTCCTGTGAAGGGTATGTCGTTGCTGTTCCCTCCATGCTGTCGATAAGTGCTCCATGACGGGTCGTTGATGTTCTGGCAGGACCTGAGTGATGCGAGTCCATAGGAGCCCCTCTTGGACCCAACACCGGGTGAAAGCATCTAGACTCATGACATCTTGAATGACGGCATGGGCTGGCCATTGCTGCTTCCAGCGTGATTGCAGATGGCGTTGTTGTTCAGGATCGGACAGGCCGGTTTGGTTGAGAAGGACAATGACGGGTTTGTTGAGCCAGGTGAGGAGTTCCAGTTCTGGTTGGAGGTATCCAGCCATGGTCGGGTCTTCGGTGGCGTTGACCAGATAGAGGACCACGTCGGCCTCTTCCTGTACGTTTCGAATGGCTTGCTGTCCGCACCAAAAGGGTTTATCCGCTAATCGGTCCCAGACTTGGGACGCCAGCCAGCCGATCGGATTGGAACGGCCTTGAAGCCGCTTGAGCAATTTGTGGCTATTGCCGAACCCCGGCGTATCCCACAGATTCAGCCGCAGACCGTCCGGTGTTTCGAGCAAAAGGAATTGCTCGTTTTGGAGGGTGACATGAGCTTGATCCAGGACCTGTCCGACGTCTTTGCGTAAGAGCGTGCGGGCCAACGTGGTTTTCCCGATGTTGGTGTGGGAAATCAACGACAGCGTGATGGAACGTGATGTGTCTTTCATGTTTTGATCAAGGCCCCGGCCAAAGCCCGGCTTGGGCCTGTAGAATGAATTGGTCAGGTGAAGTGGTTAATGGATGAAGGGGAACAATTTTAAGATGATATTGGTTGCCGAGGCGTTGCCAGGTTTGTCGGCGTTCGGTTACTCGAGTGCCATCGACGGCCTGGCTATACGATTCCTCATCCAGGAGTACCAGCAGTCTCGAGCCCGGCCTGATTTTGTCCATCTGCGTTTGCATCGTGTGAAGCCATTCCCCCTGCACTTCGCATTCCGGCGTTTGTGCGGCATTGAAGATGACCACGAAGTTTCGAACTGACGCGGAGACAGTCGGCCAAGTTGGGAATTCCTGCCCAAAGGGTACGGGCGGTTGCCAGTCGACGGTGGCCAGGTTTCCAAAAAGATCTAGAACTCTGACGTCCAGAAAGTTTTTGGCCTTTGGTGTTGGCTGAAAACTATAGGGCAGAATATCCACATGGACCCCTTGCCCTCTGGCCGGGGCCAGAAGATGGACAAAATAAGGATCGTCCAGGGGTAAAGCGAATCTTTCCCGGGCCTGATTGAGAGACCGTAGGCTCGGCTCATCCATGCCAGGATGCTGCGGGGGATGACAATAACCGCAAGGGCGGTCACAGCCCACATGTGAATCCATGGAGCGGCAGGGCCATGTTGGGGAGCTTGGAGATTCACAATTTCCGAGAGGGTGGGAAAGGGATACCGCAGGAGCCATGCGGCAGGCCCTAACAGGGTATGAAGAAGCCCCTGGACCTGGTCGGCTGAAAGAAAGGTGCTTTCCCACGTAGCCTGGTAATCGAGCGCCAGCCCCCGGATATACATACCCAGAATAATTCCGATGGCCATACAGGCGGCTCCAAGATGGAGGAGTTGCCGAACGCGTTGGGTCCATGCCGGTTGCACGTGAGGCCACCATAGTGCCATGAACCGTGTTGTGGCTTCTTGAATCCAGAGGATGGCCGAAGGGTCGGAGAGGTTCATTGATGGCCAGGTGCGTTGCCTCCAGATTCCCGCAAATTTGGATAGCTGTGTGGCTGCTGTGTCTCGCCAGGTTGTCTTTATGGAGGATTTCAGTAATGGCATCAATGCGTTGGATAGGTAGATCCCACAATTCCACAGAAGTAAGAGGAGCAGGGGAAAGTTGAGTAAATTCACCCGTTGCGATTCTCCAAGCCCGTTAATGAGTAATCCGGCTCCTAGGGCGGGGATGGCGACCAGAGCAGTAGGAATGTCCAGGTGCAGGCGATCAAAGGATTGCGCGAGGGCAGGAAGGGCCTTGTTCATGAACGCCCATATGATGTCGGTGCGTGTTGTGAGAAAAGATAGGTTTCCTTTGGCCAAATGATCGGATGAAGGTCTCTGTTGGTCTCTGGCCTGTTGCGTGGCATGATGCCGCGTGGAGAGGGGAAGATGACGTCCGTGGGGATCACATTCTTCCAACGCTTGTACAAGCAGAATCTTGGACAATTCCGGTTCGTTCATGGGAGTGATGGAGGGGTGATCAAGCATTGATTTTCCACTAGCGAGGGGATCCCATGGTACTGGAGAAATGGGATGGAAATAAATGGGAAGAGAGCTTACAGGATTAATCGGTTTTTTGCCGAAAGGCCGTTTTGGGCGTTATGGAAGAGGAAAGGTCCTCTGTGGAGGAGATAGGATCTTGGGGTTTCGCTGCTCTGGCGATAGAGGATTCGGAATCTAGCAAAATACTGAGCCAATTTGTGGATGGATTGCTTTCTAAGGCAATCTTAACCACCATGGTCATCGGCACGGACAATAGCATTCCCACGGGTCCCCAGACCCATCCCCAAAATACTAATGAAAGAAAGACCACTAATGTGGAAAGTCCAAGCTTGCGACCCATGAATTTGGGTTCCACCACGTTTCCGAATATGACATTAACCATTCCATAGCCCAAGGCCACCAAGATTGCGCGTCCGAGGCCGAATTGAATGAAACCCAACAGCACGGGTGGGATGGCGGCGATGATGGATCCTAAGTTGGGAATGAAATTCAATAAAAAGGCCAGCAAGCCCCAAATAACAGGAAAGTCGATTTCCAGTATCGCGACCCAAATGGCGACAATGATGCCTGTGCCGAGGCTGATAAGAGTTTTGATAGCCAGATAATTATTGACGGCGAACGTGATTTTACTGAATTGGGCTAATGTTCCTTTCGGGTCACCCCAAGCGGCGTGGACTTTCTGTTGAAAGCTCGAGGCTTCCAGCAAAATGAAAATGACGGTCAATAGAATGAGAAACGAATTGGTCAAAATTGCGCCCAACCCCGAGAGCATGCGCCCAACCATGCGCATAGAGGCGCCAGGATCGATGGATTTCAGGAGCAGCTCTTCATTCAACTGAAAGCCCAGGCTTTGTATCCATTGAATGAGTGGCTCCATGGCTTGAGTGAGTCGAGCTTGATATCGAGGGATCGCGTTGGAGAAGTCTTCTAAAGATGTTCCAATAAGGAGAATAAACCCAAACCCCAGGCTGAGAACTCCCAGGATCACCAGAGACAAGGCGGCTGGTGCCGGAATGCCTTTTCCTTTGAGCCAAAATACGGGGGAAGCGCTGATAATGGCTAAAAATCCGGCAATGACCAGGGGAACTAAGATAGGCTCGGCTGCACGCATTCCGGCCACGACAATGACAAAGGCGGCTGCCGTCAATAAGAAACTCCTGTTAGTGCTTTGGGCGGGCGGCGATGTTGGCATCATGTGTGGGATAGGCCTGCTGATTCCTATGAAAGAGGGTTTTCAATAGGGGATCCTGTCTGTGTGCGTATTCCCCTATGATACCCGCTTCTTGGGTTTCTGTCTTGGAAGGGGACATGATGCGCATTCTTTTGAAGCGTAAGGGGAGCGAGGGACGGTTGTCGAGAGTTGAGAATCGCCTGGCGATTTCAGGGGATTGAGGGGGGCGCTATTCCTGAATCGCCTTTTGCCGTTGTTGCAGGTACCCGTTTCGGATGGCGCCATATAAATCTAATGTGCCTTCTTCCACGCCTTGAAATGTTTTCAGTGTCAGCGAACGCAGATTCACTGATTCCCCACCTGTCAGCCCTAATCGAGCATAGTTAATCGTGGGATCATGTTGAACTAGCCTGGGCGCGTCGGCAATTTCAAAAATAGGAAGAACGAGCCAATTAAAAGGATCAAGAAATATGTCTCCAATAAACCCAAACCCATCTCTTAAGGTGAACGGTCCATAGAAAGGCACGACGAGATATGGTCCCGGTGGGACGCCATAGCTCCCTAAGGTTTGGCCCAGGTCTTCGAGAGGCGTGTCTAAGTCAAACATGATTTTTGCGGGATCGAACAATCCTCCAACTCCTAACGTACTGTTAATAAGAAACCGGCTCATTTCAATGCCAGCGCCACGGAATTTGGCTTGCAACAGATTGTTGAAGAATCGAGGAACAAACCGGGCATTTTGAAAGACATTAACAATGCTTTGCTGAACATCTGGCGGGACAAAGAAATTATAGACTTTCGCTACCGGCTTGAGGAGGTATTTATCAAACCGGTAATTGAATTCAAAGATTGCAGAGTTCACGGGCTCTATCGGGTCATATTCCTCCATCTGGGCTTCGTGAGGAGATTCATCAAATGGATCTACAAGTTCAGCATCAAACCCAGGTTCCTCACCTACTGCCTCTTCGGCAGACTCCACGAATGTCGGCTCTGCCCCCTTCTCAAGGTTTCCCAGAGTCTTGGTTGATTGATCGTTCCCTGCGCATCCACAAAGACCTAGGGCCAGGCACAGAACCAACAAGCTCCATCGTGACGGTCTTTTGTTTTGGCAAGAAAAGCGCTCTGGCTGATGGGTTTCAGGGAGGCGGCTTGTGGTCCTAGAAACGTGAAAAATGGGGCAGTTCATATTTGTACATCAACCCTTTGGGGGAACGTGAAAAAATTTCATAAAAAAGGAAAGAACTGTAACAAAATCATATTGTGAATCCAAGAATAACTGAATTCCTGGCAAAGACAACTGTTCAAATTTGTTTCTTCCAATTTGGTTCTATTGGGGTATTGTCGATTCCGCTAACAGATCGTTAGAAAGAAAAACGACAGAAACCCATGCATTGAAAGCGGTACAGCCTCATTGTTCATGATTGTATGTGCTTGCCGTTAATCAATTCGACAATTTTTCTCGACCTCTCCCACCTGATCGTGTTTCTACGGTCAAATAATCTGCAACAGCTTGCTGCAACCGAAAGTAATCCTTCGCATTGAAGGAAAAGGCTGTGTTGGCATTTACTTTGCTCATCCTCGTAGAACGCGAGCATGAATGTTCGAGAGATGTTGATGCCGCCTCGGCATGAAGGACAGTTCAGGGATTATAGAACCATGAACAGAAGGGAGACAGGAATGAGCGTAGCAGGTTCCTCACAAAAATTTTCGTGGAATGGAACGATTACCTCTGCGAAAAAATCGCAGAATGCATTGCCGCGTTCTCCCCAAGTGGAGCGGGGTGCCGAAAGTCAGGCTGTGATACCAGATAGACAGCTCCCATTGTATTTAAAAGAAATTGGACAGGTGGATTTGTTGGATCGTGCCGGGGAAGTAACCCTGTGTAAAAAAATTGAGGAAGCCAGGGAACATATGTCGGAAGCGCTGTTCGTCTTGCCGATGACATTAGAATTTTTGAAAGAACAACGAATGCGTCTGAGTCGTGAAGAAGTCTTGGCCAAGCATCTCATTCAAAAGGACAAAGAGGTGGCATTGGAGGAAGATGGGGAAACTGAACAGACTGAAGTTCAGGATGCCCAGGAGGATGAAGAGTTCCGACAACGAGTCTTGCAACAGCTTGATGAGCTGTGTCACTGCATACAACCCCTGCTTGATGGGGATGAGGAACATTTGGTTCCTAATATATCTCTTCCCAAGCAGAAGAAACATTCCGCAGGACAAAAGCGATTCTTAAAGAACTTGGCGACGGTGAATTGGCATCCAAGGTTTTATCATCAAATCGAGAATAGAATCCAAGCTATTGAAGAACAACTAAAAGACGTTTTGGAGCGGATAGGGGTGTCTCAGGAGGATATTTGTCAAATAGGACTTCAGAAAAAAGACCTGAGCCGCGAAGCTTTTGCCATGATGGTTCATGAGCCGGTGTCCCAGGATATGGCCCAACCTCGTGTGCGCCAAGAAGCTCTAGAACACCTAACGTATTTGGAAGAACATGTACTGTACATGCCGTTTGCCCATTTCCTGATACGAGCGAGACAGTTAGAGCGAGCGAAGACATGCGTCCATTTCGCCAAACAGGCGATGTTAGAGGCCAATTTACGGCTCGTGGTCAGCGTGGCCAAGCGGTATATCAACCGGGGGCTTGATCTGTTAGATCTCATTCAGGAAGGTAATATTGGGTTGATGCGTGCTGTTGATCGTTTCGAGTATCAGCGCGGATTTAAATTCAGTACGTATGCCACGTGGTGGATTCGACAAGCTATCACTCGAGCCTTGGCGGATCAATCTCGAACCGTCAGAGTCCCGGTTCATGTATGTGATGCGATGACCAAAGTTCGACGGTCGTGGGATCGGCTGGCTGTCCAGTTAGGGCGAGAGCCACGATTAGAAGAGCTTGGGAAAATTTTAGACTTGTCCCCGGAGAAACTTGCCTCACTGTTTGATGTTACAAAAGGAGCTGTTTCTCTTGAGACCCCTGTGGGCGACGATGAGAATGCGCATCTATCCGATGTCCTCGAAGACACGTCTGCTGTGTCTCCATTCTATTCCGCCGAACGGATGGATCTGCAGGAAAAGGTCACGATGTTATTGCAAACTCTCACGCCTCGAGAAGCCCATATTATCCGACGGCGTTTTGGCATCGGGGAATTGGAAGATGCCACCTTAGAGGAAATTGGCCAAGAATTTTCGGTCACGCGGGAGCGAATTCGACAAATTGAGGAGCGGGCCTTAGCCAAATTACGGGAACCTCAACGTAATCAAACATTGCGAACATATTTTCAATTGGCAGGTTCAGCGTAAAGCGGGGTAAGGTCAACGGGCTTCAGGAATGAGTACAGAATAGTGAGGGGTGGGGCTGTAAAGAGGAAAACGAAGCGTATTTGTGGAGGGCCCTTCCCCACCCCTTCCGACTCCTCACTATTCACCCCCTTATTTCGAGTCAAACAGGTCGTCGTTCGAAGAGGAAGGATCTCGAGGGGATCTTGTTTGCTGTAGCCCATGGCTTTCTTCGAAGTGGGCGGTGGATAGTTTAGCATTCAGAAATGTCGTTCCATTAAGGTTGGCTCCTTGGAAATTGGCCTCACTCGCATCGGTTTCCTGAAAATCCGCCCAGGAGCAATCCGCTGACGAGAAATCTGTTCCATGGGCCTGTGCGCGAACGAAGGTGGCTCCGCGTAGGGTGGTGCGTTGAAAGGATGTGCCGGTGAGTTCTGCTTGTTGAAAATCCGCCCAAATCAGATCAGCTTGTGAGAAATTTGCCCAAGCCAGTTGGCTGCGGTGAAATCGGGCACTTCGCAAGTTGGCCCCCTGAAAATTCGCGCCTCGCAAATCAGCGCCTTCAAAGTCCGCTCCTGGTAAATAGGCTTCTTGAAAATTGGCATTTCGCAGATCATGGTGGCGAAAATCCGCTTCGCGCCGGTCAACCTGAAAAAAATCTTGATGCGTAGGTAGGGGTGATGGACCAATTTGATGATTTTCACCCGGGGAGCGAGTGGTAATCCCCGAGGGTTGCGCTCGCTTCCAAGTCCGGTGAGCATCGAGGAGACGCGCACGGTCTTCTTCCAAGTCCGTGATAGCCGAAACTGGCTGGGGTGACTGGTCTTCACGCTCTGACATTGATCAATTCCGAGACGGGAATAACAGAGTATGGCATGATAGACAGAACCATGATGGTATGCCGTTAATCTTCAAGAAACCATAGCGAAAATGCCAAGTCGGGTCCAGTCCCCAAGACGGAGGACCAGCTCAGGGCCACTGAACATTCATGGGTGTATGCTATAACCAACCCCTGGTAAAGTCGTTGATGTAGGTATATCTGAATTGTCTGCATTGATCTCCAATCGACGTTCGTGACAAGGTGTGACCTGCAATGGATCTGATGACTTTTGTTTCCATGACTGCGGCTTTTGTGCTGGCTTCTGGTCTGTGGATTTGGTGGAAAGATGGGAGATCCTTTCACCCTTTCAGGGAAAGGGTTTGCGATCGAATTCGATTAGCCCTGGGCATTGTGAGTCGAGATGAAATGACGAAGATTTATAAACAGCTTCAGGGCCTTGAGCAACAGTGGGAGCCTATCTTAGCGAAGGTAGAAGCGACAGCAACAGTTTCCAATCGGCTGGAACATGTTCCTAAAGAAATTCAGCGTCGGTTGGCCAATCTGGAAATGTCGGATGTTCCTCAGGCGTCCTCAGTAATCGGCCGCGTTCTGCCTCCCCGTTCCATTGTCCGTTCGGGACTTCGCATCACCCTCAGCGATGCTCTTTGGGGTAACCTTGGAATCATACGAGTAGAAGATGTTGAGGATCATCTCATTGATTCCCTGCTCCAAGGCCCATTTTGTCCGATGTGTTTAAAAAAAGCCGTTGGGCGGAGTCGGGATAAATATTCAGCCGTGGTGCCTGTGCACTGCCGGCATTGCGGGGTCACTTGGGATTGTCAGGGAACGCTTGATGCGTCTCTTTCCTTGGTGGCGTGGAAGCGCCAGGTTTATGACGCATTGGATCAAGAATATAGAGTGAGTGGAACCATCCAGCCGTATGATAAGTGATCAACTGTCTTAGTCAGTCAGTAATCGCTAGTGAGAAAGGTAAAAGTAATCAACCTCATTCGAAGTCTGAGAATTGTCCCCGATCTTGTCTGGATATAGTGGGGATGCTATAAACGATTACGATGCCTGCCTGCCCTTCCTGCTCACAAGATAACCCCAACGACGCCAATTTTTGTTCCCAATGCGGGCAAGTGCTTGTCAAGCATGTTGCCGAACCAGAACGGGAGTCTCCTCCTCCGCTATCAACTCCCACGTCACTCCAATTATGGGAAACGTTTATTGGGCCTAACAAATCACTGCAGTTTTCTTTGAAAACAGGGTGGACGTGGCGTCCGGCATTTCTTTATTACAAGGAAAAATTTGCCAATCTTGAAACTCCGGCCGGTCCTCGTTTTGCGTTAAGTTGGAACTGGCCCGCCGCCTGCTTTGATTCTTTCCTGTGGTTTCTTTACCGAAAGATGTATATGTTTGCGTTGTTGTATGCCGTGGCTCCAGCCGTGGCGATTTTTCTCACTGGGGATATGACCGTGGGAATTGTTTCTCGGGTTTTAGCCGGGGGCAGCGCGAACTACCTGTATTTTTGGCATGTCAAAGACAAGCTCCAGCGTATCATGTCGATTCCGAATTTGGAGGAGACTGAGCGTGCGCAGTTGGTTCGTGAGGAAGGGGGGGTGCAACCCTATGTGTTGTGGTTGGGAGCCGCCTTACATGTCTTCATGCTCGGGCTGTTGGTGGCCGCAGTCTCTCAAGGTCCGCTTGAAGGGGATCTTTTAGAGGGAACAGAAGAACGGCCCACCCCTAAAATTTTTTAAAGGCTGCCAGGAATGGTTGGGCTTGATGGGGGAGAGGGCTGAGCGGCTGTGGTGGTTTGCCAATTGAACCAGGCTTGGAACCATTCATAGTCGGATTGATAGGCCGTGTGCCTGGCATCACCCTGTTCACCCTTTTCCGTTAAGAGTGTATAGGTTCGCGGCCAATTCTTTGTCCACCAGGACTTGAGTGCTTCCGGAGTCGCGGGTTGTTCATCCGGATGAAAGATATTTGCCGTGGCCACCAATTCAGCGAGTAATTTCCAGGTGCGGTCTTTTCCTAATCCCAGACTTCGGAAGTGTTCGCGCAATAAAAAGACCACCCATAATTCTGCGCTATGTTTTTTATTATGTTTAAACGGCTGGGTTTGGCGAAGCGGAATGGGATCAAAGTTTTTGACAATGGAGGTATAGTCTGGGCCGCCATAGCTGCCGACTACTTCCGCAATCCCTTCCACCATATTCGCCAATTCCACTTCCACTTGTGGTCCTGGCGATGGATGGGAAGGGGAGTCATTGAGGGGGTTGGGGGAGGTGAGCATATCAATTACGGGTTTCAATTCCCGGAGCCGAGCCACCGCAGCTTTTAAAATGTGTGACGATTCCACCCAATAATCGGAGTCGTGCTTTGCGGTCCGTTCCTGTCCTTCTGGTGGAAGGACCGGAGGAATCCAATGGCGAATGAGGGTGAAGAGCAGGTAATCCAGGTCGCCGCCTTCCTGTGCTGCGCGATCGAGGACCTGGTTGGGTCCCAAGCCTTGCCGAAAGAATTGCTCAGTTCGTTCGGCGACGTGATGACGTTGGGCCAAAGCGGTCCACCAGTCGGCGAATTGTTGCCATTTGATGGAATTGGAAGTCATGATAGGTTGAGCAGAGCAGAAATCTGTGGCCATGGTACGAACTCATTGAATGGCAAAGCAAGTAGGCCTCTGAGAGATGACAGATGGATGGTCTATGGAAAAATTT
>JAOUNC010000433.1 GCA_029881175.1 Nitrospirota bacterium
GAAATCTTCATCAGCCTCCGTTAAGCATACATCGAATCCGTGCTGAGCTTTTGGGCCCGTTTCCATTGAAGCGCAAAAACAGGTTGAATGGGCTCTGGTGCAGTTGACCGCAATTAGAAGCAGATTATCACGCCGTTGTTGATAGTACGGATCGGGATCCGTGTCATGCAGGAAAATTCGATCTTGTATGTCCAAGCCAGCCAGATCGCAGGCTCGCACACCTAAGACAGCGGTTGGTGTGGTATCAGGCTGAATTTCTTTGGCAGAAAACGTGCGGTCTTGATAATCAAGAACCAGCAAGGTCTCTCGTGGAGCAAAGGTCAGGGGCTTGAGTGATTCAGGGCCATGAACGATATTGAAATAACGAGGGCTGGGATCTGGCTCAAGGCGATAGCTTCCAGGTTCTTGTTGATCCTTCCACCCCATGGGAAAATCTTCAGGTGTGGTGATTGGTTTCCACTGAATAGCGCCCTGAGATAAAACGGGCCCTACAATTTGATAGCCCAACTGCTTGAGTGTATGAAGTAGCTGTGGGAAATCTTCCCTTCGCAATAATTGCGGGGAGGGCGCTTGGAAGGAATTTGAAGCCATTGTCTTTGTTTTTTATAACCCGATGTGCGCCCTGAGAATAGAATAATCGTAGGCCCGTTCTCCCGTGCGTTGGAAACCTAAGTCATGTTGTTCCATTTGGTCGATCAGCTTGGCGACCTCTGTCTTGTTTTGTACCTCTCGGCAATATTGGCGCGGCGTTTTCCCATTGAGCGCGGGCGACGGGTGTTCTGCCCAATCGAGGTAGATCTTTTCTAAAAATGTGGATAAGAATTTATGTTCTTCTTTGACGGAGACCGTAACGGACGGAGCGATATAGGTGTCAGCTAGCAAATCCACATGGGGCAGCGAATGTGGTGGTGTGTTTACTGCCTCGCCTCTGAATTGTAGGGAAAATCCAAATGTTGAGGCCAGTTGGTGTTTGATGGCATCCAATCGGTCGGCTGTATCTGCCTCGACGGTGAGTTGGGTCGGGGTGAGAGTGAAGCGGGCGACAGCATAGGATGGCGATTGTTCTTCTTGTGCATGCTGAAACCAGACTTTCTTGGGATTGGCTTCGCCGTCGGGCGTCGTTGGCTGAGGTGTAGGGCTCAGGTATTCCCATTCATCCAGGCCTGTGGCTAATGTGTGAAATTCATGATGCTCATAGAAGGCAATGGCGTACAAAAAGCGTTCACCCTTTTCATTCCAATAAGTCACTTGAGCATCTGCTGTGGCCATCGCACCGCCCCGGAGTCTCGCCAATCCCCAAATGAACAGATAGCCGTAGTGATTGGTAAATTCTGGCCATTCGGCAAGGGCAAAGTTGCCCGTATTAAATTCAATCTCTCGCCGCAGGTCATGAGTAAATGCCAACAGAGTTTGCCCCATGGCCAATGACAGAACAAGGGGTGGGCCGGGCAAGTAGTTGCCTGATGTCCCACGTATGAGTCGGGTGAGGAGGACGCGGTCTTTCTGTACAGGGGTCTCCTCCATATACGGTACGTCGAAGGCTTGTTGATCTCCTAAGGATTGAAGGTGCAGGCGTGGAGGGTGTGCCTCTTGATCGATTTCAACGACCTGTAGCAGATCCATGTACGAATGGCGAACGGGATCCAACCATAGGCGTTCTTCCTCCGGAACATGCTCGGTGATGGTGTCGCGGACCTGTTCAATGAGTGAAGGGTGGCCATCCGTGGGAAAGAAATCGGCATAGAGATACCATTCCGCCAACGCAATTTCTTCTGGCAACGGGGCCAAGTATTGTGCCGTTATCGGATCTAGGTAGGGTTTCAAGACCAGACTCAGCGCTATCTCGCGCTGCACCTGAAAGTCCACCTTGAGAGATTGGGCCTGTAAGCGGACAAGGAGGTTTCGGATTCCTTCTTGATCACTTGAAACCGTAGAAGCACTCTGGTCAGTCATGTGTCTCAGTCATTTGCTCATACGACAGAGGCCGAATCCTGGTCACTCTTTGCTGTTGGATGATGTCCTCCCTCAAACTTTGGACTTTTAACAGTGAGGATGGGGTAAGGACTCTGCTCGAGGACTTTGCTCGTGGTACTGCCTAAGATCAGGCGAGAGAGACCTTTTCGTGCATGCGTGCCCATGACCAATAAATCAGCTTTCTGAAGGGAACTGGCTTCCAAAATGGCGTCCATCGCGGGCTGGTCCACTAACTCACATCGGGCGGATAAGCCCTGATCGGTGAGGACCGTGGTCAACTCCTGTAATCGTTGTTCGACTTTTTTCCGGTTGGCCTTGTCTTCCAGGGGATGTGTTAACGAAAAATCTAAACTATAGGACAGAGGCTCAATGGCATATACCAAGGTCAACGTGGCATCAAACCATTTGGCTATTTGCACGGCATATTCATAGGCATCCATGGAGCAATCGGAGAAATCAACCGGCAGGATGACTTGTCGTGGTTGGATCCCCAGAGGATGCATGCCTGCGATTTCTTCGGGGGTTCGGTCAGGAATTGATAAGACCGGGCATGGGGCGCGTTGAATGACCCGTTCTGCGACGCTTCCAAACACCACTCGATTGAACCCGCTCCACCCATGCGTCCCTGTAATAATCAAATCGGCCTTTTGCTCGCGAGCTACATCGCAAACAATGGAAGAGGGAAGACCGGTTCGCATTTCCATCGAGGCTTGAGGCACCTCTCGGCGGGCTTCATCCAGGAGTTGATGTAAATGGTCTTGCGCGACGGTTCGTTGCTCATCCAG
>JAOUNC010000058.1 GCA_029881175.1 Nitrospirota bacterium
AGTCATTCGTGAATTAGGGGCGAAGGTATGGGTCACGGGGAATGAACCTGATGGCTTGAATATTAATGACGGGTGTGGGGCAGTACATCCAGAACGGCTCCAACAAATGGTCCGTGATCGAAAAGCTGATATCGGAATTGCGTTGGACGGTGACGCGGATCGTGCCATATTTGTCTGTGAACAAGGACATGTCGTCAATGGGGATCATGCTCTGGCCGCCTTCGCCTTAGACCTGAAGCAACAAGGGCGACTCAAGAAGGATACGGTGGTCGGGACGGTCATGAGTAATTTTGGCTTTGACATGTGCATGCGCGAGGCTGGGATTATATTAGTTCGCACAGCTGTGGGTGATCGTTATATCTTAGAACGCATGGTTGCGGATCAATATAACTTAGGTGGAGAGCAATCCGGCCATATGATTTTTATGGATTATCACACAAGCGGGGATGGCCTCATCTCCGGGTTACAAATGCTGAAACTCATGAAACGAGCCCAGAAACCTCTTTCGGAAATTGCCCAATGTATGCAGGCCACGCCACAAGTTTTGCTGGGGGTTACGGTTCCTCATAAGCCTGCCTTAGAGACCCTCCCGGTGCTTCAACAGGCTATTCAGGACAAAGAGCAGCAGTTACATGGAACCGGTCGTATTCTTGTGCGGTACTCGGGGACTGAGCCGTTGCTCCGGGTCATGGTGGAAGGGCAGGATGGTCGCGTCATACAAGAGATTGCCGAAGATTTAGTGAATGTGGTCAAATCGTGTATCCATTAACTATCGGCTCGTAAAATCCTCACATTTTCACATCCCATCTTCAGGCCATCTTGGTCAGATTTTCACTCGCACAATCCTCAATGTTGGCCATGCGAGGCCTCCGATTGTGCTCCCTTAGCTCGACCCAATCTGACCTAAATCTGGGCGCGAATTCTGGGAAGGTCTTGTTTCGCGAACCTTCTGTGCGTGAAATTCTGTGATACTGCCTGCAGTGGTTGCCTATCTGGCCGGGTTGTGGCTCGGCTTGTTCCTTCCTCTTTTTCCCCTCTCACTTCTTGGGGCTCTTCTTAGTTTTGGTCTTGCTCTTACCTGTTTGGAACAACGCGGATCGCTTTCCCGCTGGGGAGGCCTCTTGCTGTTTGCTGTGATGGTGATTGGGATGGGGCATGCCCATTGGGCCGCCATGAGCAAGCTTGAGAACCCTTTGCGGGCATTGCTGACGGAATCTCCGGTCAAGGTTCAAGGAGTCATTGTCGCTCCGGTACGGCAGACTCCGGATGGGCTCATTTTGCTCGTGGAGGCCAGACGAATCTTCGCATCGGAGCCACAGGCCATTCATGGGCGGATTCGCCTCACCTGGCGAGAACCGGATGCGGCTCTGGTCTATGGAGATGAGGTCAGTGTCACGACACGCTTACGAGAACCGTATGGCACCCTCAATCCTGGTGGGTTTGAGTATGGCGCCTATCTTCAGCGAAAAGGTATTCAGGCTGTGGCAACGGTGTCTGGTCCAAATGGGGTGACACGACTGACCCAGGAGCCGGTGACGCTGTGGGGAAGGCTGATGGGACGCGTCGATCACTGGCGACAAGCCATTCATCATGCCGCCAGTACGAGTTTGTCCCCTCCCGCCACGGGGTTATTTCTGGGGATGATTATCGGTGAGCAAAGCTTTATCGAGCAGGATGTCCGCGATGCTTTTATGGCCAGTGGCACGGTCCATATCCTTTCCATTTCCGGTTCGCACCTTGGCCTCTTAGCCCTTGTGGTTTTTGCTGGAACCCGATGGAGCGTCCGTCGGCTACCAGCATCGTGGCTTGAGCGGGTATCCATATATCTGACCGCCACGCAACTCGCGGTGGTGATCACATTGCCTATTGTCACGTTGTATATGCTCTTAGCCGGAGCAGAAATGGCCACGGTGCGGTCGTGGATCATGATCGTGGTCTGCAGCCTCGGAGTATGGTTGGGGAGGGAACGCCATCTGATCACCGCTTTAGCCGTGGCAGCGCTTTTGATGGTCTTGCCCCATCCCGAAGCCATCCATGATATCTCTTTTCAATTATCATATCTGTCGGTTGTCGCCATTGGCATGGTGCTGGTATTCAAGAAAAACAAAGATCCTGACACAGGAAGTCTTGAGAATGAGGAATTACGTGAAGCACCAAGTTGGTGGACGAACCTGCGGGAAAAAGGGCAACTGGCCTGGCTGGTCACATTGGCTGTCAGTCTGACGACATTACCGTTGGTGGCCTACTATTTCCATCAAATCCCCTGGCTAGGCCTGTTGACGAATATGGTCATTGTCCCCATGGTGGGCATCCTCGTGATTCCGCTTGGGCTACTGTCGGCGATCATGGTGGTGATCAGCGGGGGAGAGACGCTCCCTTTTGCCACGGTCAATCAATGGCTGTTTGATCTATTGGCGCAAGGAGTGGTGGGTTTAGCACAAGTCCCTGGTGCGACATGGTATGTGGCCTCGCCGAGTCTCAGTTCAATAGTGGTATTTTGGGGGGTATTGGCTGGCTGGGTGGTGTTGCGGCATCGGCGGAGCATTCGATGGAGCTGTCCCATCATCTTGGTGGTGATTTTGTCCTGGTGGGCCTGGTCACCGCGAGCCCATTGGGACCCTGGATTGCTCCGGGTCACGTTTCTGGATGTGGGCCAAGGGGATGCAACCTTCCTTGAATTGCCAGATGGGCAAACGGTCTTGATTGATGGCGGACCAGCGTATCGCCGGTTAGATATGGGGAGAGCGGTGATCGGGCCGTATCTGTGGAATCGAGGGATTCAGCGAATTGATCACGTGATCGCCACACATCCGCAATGGGATCATGTGGGTGGCTTACCCTGGGTGCTTCAAACGTTTGAGGTGGGAAGCTATTGGAGCAATGGGGTATCACGGTCACAGATGTTTTACCAACGGCTTCAAGCCGCTGTGCAAGCGGTTGAAATTAAGGAGTACGTCATTGGGGCAGGAAAAGATATTATGGCTTCAGGTCCCTGTAATTTGTCTGTTTTGAGTCCTCCTGAGACGAAACCTCCATCCATGCCTGATCCAGCGAAGGATATCAGCGGGACAGATCTCAATAACCGCTCCTTGGTAACGAGGCTGGAATGTGGCCCGCATTCGTTATTATTCACGGCAGATGCTGAGCACCAAGCCCTAGAACAGTTACAACTCACGCCTAGGGGGCATTCAGCAACGATAGTCAAGGTTCCGCATCATGGCGCGAAGAGTTCCCTTCACGATGGATGGGTTAAGCGGTTAGAGGCGCAAGCCATGGTCGTCTCAGTCGGGTCACACAATCGCTATGGGCATCCGGATTCTGAGGTCATCGCCGCCTATGAAGCACGGGGGATTCCTCTGTATCGGACAGATCGTGATGGGGCGGTCATCATTCAGGCTTCTCTGGAGTCACCAGATCTTCGTATCAGGACCGCTCAACAGCAACAATTCGTTCCGGTTGCGCTCAACGAAAATTTCTGGAGCCAGGAGTGGGCGAACTGGCAACGACTAGGGAATTAAGAAAATATTCCCTTGAATCCTCAGCTTGAGCCGTCACGTGCGGCCTGGTTACTCAGATGTCCGCCGATTCCTTCAGAAGGTTTGTCAAAATCTTATCGCTCGTCTCCGCTGGCTGTGGGGTTGTGGTGTTTGGATCCGGGTTATCGGAATCTCCCGCCAACTCATCTGGCGTCTCCGGGTCAGTTGGCTGGGTTTGTGTCGCTTGAAGGAGAGACGGGAAAAATTCTTTTCGAATTTGGTCGAATAGTGACGGTGAAGCTTCCTCCTTGGAAGCCGGCTTCCCAAGTGTTTCAACGAGTTTTGTGAGAAGTCTTGGCAACCGTTTTGCTAATTTCTCTGGATCAATCTGGAATTTTTCCTGTGCCTTTCGGATTTTGTTAACAATATGTTCAATTGTGTGACCTTGTCCTCGTTCGGCATTGAATCCTCTTTGCCGAGCGTCACCTGAATGAGCCTCTCCCTGAACCGAAAGTTGTGTCGAGCTGAATTCAAGTGAGACGGACGCAGTCTGCTGGAAGAAGAGAGCGGCGCTCGAAAGAAAATCGAGTTCACTCAATGAGATGGCCGCTTCCGGCGCATTCTCGACATTCCCTGCCGAAATTTCCTGTAATATGCCCTTGGCCGATTCGAGAAACGCCTGAATATCAGCCAGTTCTTGTTCATTGAGATCTCCTTCAATGAGCAGGCTGAATTCCGAGCGAGCCGAAGTGCTCAATTGTTGGTTGCGAACGTCCACTGCCTGTCCCCCTGCCAATCCTTGAAAATTATAGGATTCAAAGGAGAAATTGCTCTCTGAACCAGTTGATAGCGACACGCGATCCCCTTCTGCCGTCGTGAAACTGAAATTTGAGGCCGTCGATATCTGCGCCTGTGCCTGGAATTGCTGTGTCTTCACCGCAAATGACGTATTGGGAGACAGTTGTTGAAAGTCTGGGAACCGACTCAGGATATTCGAAATTGAGGACATCTGGATTTCCTTTTTGTGTTTGATAGATTGATAGAAGTCGGACGTAGTGAGAATATCGGTTGGCGAAACCACAATCTGAAAATGTCGCCCATGCCTCCAGTGGGTGTTCTGTTCCCAATAGAAAAAGCCGTTCGAGCACGACACATCATGCAGCCATTTTCATGGCGCCATAAAGACTTGCAGTTATTGCCTGGTTCTGGCCAAATAGACTAATTTAGGGGAACGATTTTCTCGCATTTCCCTTTTCCCGTTAATGGGAGTGTTGAATAATAATAATTCTCAAGAGTAAATTAGCCCCCCGGCACGTTGGACATCCGAGGCCTCGGGGCGGTTTAAAAAAGCATGCCCTGAGCTTTGTCGAAGGGTTCGTCCAGTCCTGTCCTGAGCTTTGCCGAAGGGAAGTTCGCAGTATGGCTTGCTGCATCCCGTAGGGGGCGATCGTTGTTTGCGCGCAGAGCGTACTTCCAGTACGTGAGCACGGAAAAATGGCGAGAACGCCGCTGGCGGCTTTTTTCAACAGCCCCTTAATGTATTTGGTTTATATTCGTTCTCATAAGGAGCCAATCACATGGAACAATTTCTTCAAGATCCGAAAATTTCTCAGGTGCTCACACCTGTTGATGACAAAAAGCACAGTTGGCGGAATGTTCTTGAGAAGTTCAGGAAGGGGGAACGTGGTATCACCCGCCAGTCAGTTGGGGAAGATGCCGTTAAAGCCATTCAACGGATGCTCGTGTTTTTGGGGTATTCCACCTCTTCGACTGGGGCCTTTACCATTGACGGGGATTTCGGCCGCGGGACGAATCGGGCGGTGGCCCAGTTTGAATTTGATTCTGGTCTGAATAGCCAACTGACTCGAAAAATCCTGTGCTATCCCTGCACCTGGCAAACCGCCAAAACGAATATTGTGAACATTCCCGATACCCGATTGAGCCTAAAGATTATGGAAGCCATGTTGCGCGTGGCCACGGACGCGATTGCCAAGAATCGGGTGTTGTGTGGAAGATTTGAGGACGCGTTGTTTCATTTAGATGCGCTGGATCAGCGACAATTACTCAGTTGCCAGCAGATTCAAAAGCGATATGGGGACCACGTCAAGTCTGCAGTGGTTAGAGTGCAAGAGGAGAAGCAGGTGACCGTTCAACCGGAATGGGTCTTGGCCATTATCAAGCAAGAAACCGGCGGCATTGTTCGCCCACGTTTTGAGCAACATATTTTGACCCGGTTGAACAAAAAGCAGGGGCGGACTGACCTTGTAGAACTTCGCTACCAGGCCATGAGCCAGGGGTTGGGGCAAATTTTAGGATCAAACTATAAAATGGTTGGAGCTCAATCAGCGGTCTCGATGTTTCAGAGTTCCATTGCTGAGCAGGTGCTATTCGTCGCCCGTTTTCTGTCAAGGAAGCCAGCAATTGTTTCGAAACGAAATCCCACGAGCGAGAGCTTTGCTCAACTCGCCAGATTCTATAATGGCCCAGGCTATGCCAAGCACCATTACGATGAATCGCTAGCCAGATGGTTCAGGGAATTTCAATCATTGTAATTTGGCAATTTCCCTTACTCACGTCATTTCGGCAAGTCGTAGGCTGGAATCTCTTTTTTCTTAGACGTACTCAATTTTTTTGTGCGACATTATTAGGCGCCTAATTTAGGCGTATAATATAGAAATTAAAATCGAATAAGGCTCTTTTGCCAAGGAGAAGGTTATGGCCAAAATGACTATCATCAATCGATGAGGCGGTTTGGAAAGAACTCTTCCGATTGATTCCACCTCGGAGGAGGAGTCAAGTGGTGAATGAGGCGCTGCGAAAAGAATTGTTGCATCGGAAGCGGGAGCAAGCCACCCAAAAACT
Source organism: Nitrospirota bacterium (assembly GCA_029881175.1). Classification (GTDB taxonomy): domain Bacteria; phylum Nitrospirota; class Nitrospiria; order Nitrospirales; family UBA8639; genus Nitrospira_E. The sequence goes on from JAOUNC010000058.1 coordinate 6,339, forward strand.
CGAGGAGCTGCGCAAAAAAAGTGCGACAATGAGTAGTAAAGAGATCGTCGAGTCGGTGAAGCGAGTTCGAACGAGCACCGGCCGATGATTATTGTGCCGAATGCCTCAGTAATCCTAAAGTGGGCCTTAGAAAAGGCAAGCGAATCGGATCAGGTGCAAGCTCGTTTTCTTCATGATGCGATACGCACCGAGCAGATAGAGATAAGATTACCGACTCTCTGGCGTTTTGAGATTGGCCATGTCTTGGATCTTAGGCAACCGAAGTTAGCCAAGGAGTTATTGCGTGTGTTGTTGGCCTAGGAGTTTGAAGAAGTTCCCCTAGGAAACGACTATGCGCAGGAAGTTCTTGAGCATATGCGAGAAGTTAACGGCGTGACATTTTATGATGCTGTGTATCATGTGCTCGCGTTACGTAGCTTTCGAAATGGAAACATCCATAGTCAAAGAATCTTATGAAATATGAAGAACGAATCGTTTGATTATCTAAAGAAATAGGCATTACCTTTTAGTCAATATCTGATGAATAGTGAATCAGGAGAATTCTGAAAACAGATGCACCCTCGTTCTCTTTCCTTCTCGTGCTAACCGACATCCCCCTTCCTCGTCATTCCCGACATTCGTGATCGGTAATCCATCTTTTGGTTTCCTTCCGTCATGCCCGACATCTTTCGTGGTGAAGCCATGCCCCTTGATTTTTAAGATGGATCCCCGCCAAACATTCGCGGGGATGACGGACCTAGAAGACTGTCATTCCCGACATTCGTGATCGGGAATCCATCTTAGGCTTTTTCCCAGATGGATCCCTGCCAGAAACCCCAGGTATGACGGACGGGAGAAAGTTGTGGGTTTCAGGATTGCGTGGAGTTTTGAAGAGCTTCAAATACGGGTCGAGGGTAGGGGAGCGGTTCCCATTGGAGGATCGTGAGGGAGTCGTTGACGTAGGCGGGGTGTCGCATACCATTGAGGACGCTTGTGACGCCTGTTGTGCTGGCGACGGTCCAGAGGGCTATTCTGGAAAATGGTTCTTCGCGTTTGTCTTCTGGCAAAAGCGGATCGATAACCTGTCTAATCTCAGCGAGTTTTTTGGCACTTTTCTGTGCGGCTTCCATTCGCATGATTTTCAAGAGTGCGATTAGTTCTGGCACGTATTTATTTTTCCAGGATTCCCAGATTTTCTCTTCTTCCTTTCGGCCCGTGAAATGCTGAGTTAGCAGTTGAAATGCCCGATTCACATGGGGCCCGATGGTTTGCGATTCGATTTGATCCCAATGTTCTAAGTTTTGCACGGATGGTCGTACCCGCTTGAGTTCTTCGGCCCAGTTGAAATAATCAAGTGGCGAGGCGCCTTTGTCCGGTGGAGGAATGTTGGGCCCGAGGACTTGTTTGTAATCATGCTCGAGGGCTGCCACTTTGGGTTGCTGGGCTTCAAAGTTGGTATTGGAGATTTCGGCTTGCGGGTCCGCTAATCGAATCATGCCTCCACCTTTTCCGGGGATGGCGTTCAACGGGCGATTGACCAATACGGCGATTTCTTTTTCTTGGGTCAGTGACAAGACCGTGTGTGAATGATCCTTCCCTGTGTTGTGTGTCAGGAGGGCGCCGGCTTCAAAGAGGTTCATCGGAAGTTGTAACACCTGGAAATGGTGGTGCGACAGCCCTACTTGTTGCGCGGCGGCTTGGGCGGCCTCGAGTATGCGTGAGAGAGAGGTGGCTTCAGGGTTGTCGGGTGTTGCGGTGCAGGTATTAGATGACACGCCGTAATATTGCAGTCGCCCGACGGTGACCTGAGACTCGAAGTAGACAAAGGCCTGTTCCAGGCGACGATAGAATTCCTGCTGGAGATCGTTTAATTGGATGGCGTTGATCGATAGGTTGCGGTTCTTGGCATCTGAAAGAAAATATTCTGGATTGTGGAGGAGACAGACATCCAATGTGGCCAATCCCAGTCGGTCCAGTGACAACGTGAGTTGTTCGTCTAAAAATTCAGGATGGAGGCAATGCCAAATACCTTCCCCATACTTCACCATTTCAGGAAACGGTTTTTCGGCCTGTTCCAAGGATTCGGCTCGCGCGAGATTCTTGCCTTGCACATACCCGATTTTTGACACAATAATGATTTCTTCTCGCGTGATGAACCGTTTCGCGATGAGGTCTTTCACGACCGTCCCCACCAATCGTTCGCTTTCGCCATCCGCATAATTCGTCGAGGTATCAATGAGGTTGCAGCCTTCTTGGAGGGCTTTTTCAAGGGCGTTCCGGTGATCCTCGACTCCCAGACTGGTTCGATAGCCGCCAAAGCCGATTCGGGAGGTGGTCAGTCCTGTGGATCCTAGTGAGGCATAGCCATGCGAAGATGGGCGAGTGGTTCGAGCGCTTGCCAAGATGTTGGCCACGTAGGTGCCTGTGCCCTGCGGTGTGGCATGGCCTGGCAGGCCTGTTGAGGTCAGGGCCTGGCGCGTTTCACCCGTTTGCGTCGTGGTTTTTTGAGGGTGTTGTAATGCCTGTGGCACCGCTTCCGGATCGGTGATGGGAGCTTGGCAGGCAAAGTTTTTACAAATGTAGAGGGCGGCTTTTCCATTCACCGGTGTTTTGCCGGCCAAGAGTGGATGCGACGTGACCACGTCCGGGTCCTCATGGTAGGCCATAATACGATACGGAATGAAACAGCTATTCACTGCCGTGCGGAGCTGCGAGTAATTCTTGTCGTCTGTGCTGCCCACTAAGGCTAATTCTATGGGGCCTCGAAGTAGCAGGTCGACGACCATCAGGCTCTTAGGGAAGCCCCGTGCAATGTGACCAATTTGTTGTCCATAGGCGCGGACGGCGTTGGTGGCAGCGGTGCGAAAATCTTCTCGATCAAAGTGAAAAGATAGCCGGGCAAGCACCGAAGCGGCCACGGCATTGCCACTCGGAGTGGCGCCATCGGCACCTTCGCGCCCTCGAAGAATGAGCGTTTCGTGATCGACGGCTGTGGTGAAAAACCCCCCATGCTCGCGATCCTGGAAATCTTCTACAATTCGTTCACCTAATGCGACGGCCTCATGAAGATATCGTTCGATTCCCGTGGCTTCGTAGACCTCCAACATGGCTTCGGCTGCATAGGCATAATCTTCCAGGCACCCATTCAAATGGGCTTTGCCATGGCGATAGGTTCGCCATAAGTGATTGTCGGGTCTCGATAATGTGGTTAAGAGAAAGTCAGCAGCGCAGATGGCGCTCTCGATGTAGGGTTGATGGTTGAACACACGCCCGGCTTCCGCCATAGTTCCAATCATCATGCCATTCCAGGCGGTAATGATTTTGTCATCCAGGCCAGGCGGTACCCGTTGTAATCGAGCGTGATAGACCATGGGGCGAAGGCGATCGACGGTGCGTTGCAATTCTTCTGGGGAGCACCCATATTCTTTCGCGACGGTCTCAAGCGATTTGGGCGTGCGTGGGATGCTGGTGTGCTCCCAATTCCCTGCTTCGGTAATGTCGTAATAGGCGCAAAATCGTGTGGCGTCTTCTTCATTGGTGACGACTTCCCGAATCTGCTCAGGGGTCCAAACAAAAAACTTGCCTTCCACCCCTTCGCTGTCGGCGTCAGTGGCTGAATAAAACCCGCCTTCGGGGGCAGTCATTTCTCGGAGAATATAATCCAAGGTTTCGGTGGCCACTCGACGATAGCGTTCCAACCCCGTGGCTTGAAAGGCCTCCACATAGGTCCGAGCCAGCAGGGCGTTGTCGTACAACATTTTTTCAAAATGAGGGACTAACCATTCATCGTCGGTGGAATAGCGAGCAAAGCCACCACCGATATGATCATACATGCCACCTGTGGCCATGCCGTCTAAGGTTTTGGTTACCATGGTAAGAATTTTTTCCTGGCGACTCCAATGATATTGCCGAAGGAGGAAGGAGAGCCCGGTGGCTGGTGGGAATTTGGGGGCGCGGCCAAAGCCGCCATACCGTGCATCGAAATCTCGCAAAAATTGTTTGACCGCGGCTTCAATGTCGGCTTCACCCACCGCCAATGGTGAGGCTGGTTTCAGGGCAGAGCGCAAACGAGAGGTAAACCGTTCAGCTTGTTGCACTATGTTGGATTGGTCTTTGATCCACGCCTCCCCAATGTTCGTCACAATGGACCCAAATCCAGGCCTTCCCCATTTGTCAGTGGGTGGGAAATAGGTGCCGGCA
>JAOUNC010000434.1 GCA_029881175.1 Nitrospirota bacterium
ATAAGGAAGTTTTTTGTGGAAGGCGATGTCGGGAAGAAAATGCCGGCGTCAAGGGGTTGACGGAGGAGTCAGAACTTTAGGCTGATTAGCACCACCCCCGATAGGGGGAGACGAAGGGAAGGAACGGAGGGAAAGATGAGAACACGTTAGGCATCTACGAGATCTTCAGGGGGAGTGGCTCGTTGTGCCACAACTTCTGCCAGGGATTTTTTTTTCAGTTTCTCAATAAGAGTTGTTCGGTTAATTTGGAGAAGACGGGCCGCTTTGCTTTTCACCCAATTGGTTCGTTCCAACGCTTCGAGAATCAACCGATTTTCAAATTCTTCAACGGCTCGGGAAAGATCCAATCCGCCTACGGGAATGGCGGCAGGCATCGAGGGCACATGATGAGAGGGTAGACGCCGAATTTTTTCCGGCAAATCTTCAGGTTCAATCAGACCTCGGCGTTTTAAGATTGCAATTCGCTCGACAATATTCCCAAGTTCTCGGACATTGCCAGGCCAAGGATACTCACACAGTAAAGTCATGGCCTGATCAGACACCCCCGTCAACTCTGCTTGACGACGGTCATTAAACATGTTCATAAAATGCTGCAACAAGAGAGGAATATCCTCCACCCGTTGACGTAAAGGTGGAACCAGAACGGGCACCACATTGAGTCGGTAAAACAGATCTTCTCTGAATTGTTTGGCCGCGACCAAGGTCTCAAGGTCTTGATTCGTTGCCGCAATAACTCGGGCATCAGACTTATGCGTTCGAGTTCCTCCTACACGTTCAAACGTCCGTTCTTGTAGGACACGAAGTAATTTCACCTGAAGTGGAGGACTCAAATCTCCGATTTCATCTAAGAAAATGGTCCCGCCCGAAGCCAGTTCAAATCGACCGATTCTGGACGCCACGGCTCCGGTAAACGCGCCTTTTTCATGACCAAACAGCTCACTTTCCAGCAACGCTTCAGGAATAGCCCCGCAATTCACCGGAATTAAGTTTCCCCGCCGACGGGTACTATTACTATGAATCGTTTGGGCGATTAACTCCTTGCCCGTCCCGCTTTCACCTAAAATCAGTACCGTACTATCCGTGTCGGCCACACAATCGATGAGGCGAAACACTTCCTGCATCACCTGACTGGAGCTGACCATCTTCCCTAAGCTGAACTGTCCCTTGACGGTCTTCTTGAGCTCAGAGTTTTCATCTTGGAGGGATTTCACTCGCAAGGCGCTAGCCACAGTGGCACTCAACACATCAACAGAGAAGGGCTTGGAGAGAAAATCAAAGGCTCCAGCTTTAATGGCATTGACGGCCATTTCGACAGATCCGTATCCCGTCATGACCACCATCACCGGACAGGCTGGCAATTGATTCATCCGCTGAACTAACTCAATCCCATTGATGTCGGGCAGCATGACATCGGTCAAGACAATATCAAAGTCCGAGGCTTCCGCCAGCGCCAGAGCGTCGCATCCTGACTCCGTCTCAGTGACGTCGTGCCCTTCATCTTCTAGTTGAAGCTTGATGGTTTCCCGAACATCCGGCTCATCTTCCACCAAAAGAATTCTGGCTACTGGCCTACGAGCTGGTGATTCAGCAGATTCTGACGTTTGCATGACTAGCCTCCCTCACAATTCGGTCAACCCACCATTCTGACAATCTGACTCCCCCAAGCATCCTGAAGCCAACCCCACAACCCAATCCCCAACATTTCATTGGAAAATCAAGGAGTCTCAGCAAAATTCTTCGTTGATTTTCATAACTTTCATCTCTCAGGCCTTCGTTTGCCTCCCTACTTTCTCGCAAGAGGACAGTCCTTGTCCATAGCCTAGAGGAAAACCGCCTTAAGGAATGCGCTCTAGACACCGACAAGTTTCCCAAGTCACCAAAGCTTGTGAGCGTACAACACTCAACGAATGTGCCATGGACAATTCTCCACTTCCAGAACCCGCTTCAATGCCGATATTTATCCTCTTTGATACGCAAACAGGATACCTATATGGCCATCTCTTTGCTACCGGGCCGGAAGATCCTTTTCTCCAGGAGGTGATTCAATGGTGGAGTCGGTACTGCTCCAATACTCCCATCGGAGTCGACTACCCCGGCCTAACCCAGCAAGCACAACCCACCGCAAGCCTCTCGTCCAATTAAATCTCTTCTGCAAAATTGTATCGGCCTCATTCTCTATACCAGTACTAAATGAAGGGTAAGGGAAAAACCGTCCGTATTTTTTCTCTTTTTATCCCCCTACTCCTGACTCCCTACTTTTCATATGCAACTTTTCCCAATCGCCTTATTACGGCAATTCCGCCCATATCGCCAATCCTGACCGAAATACGATCATGAAATTGGACAAACGAAGAATGATCACGTTGTCATTGCTTTGAATCTCGTGGACCTGACTCCCTACGGGAAGGTCTCGTGGGAAAAACCCTCCCGTAAATGCTGAAAATCCTAACGCCCTTCGATCGGTCACCATCACCGCAACCAAATCCTTCACGACGCTACGTTGCAACGATTCGCCAGCTCCCCAAGCTTCGCGTTTCCACCGCCCGCGATCACTCTGAAATCCATATACCGCCTCATGGCCCTGAACGATGATCATTCGAGGCAGGACGGCCCATGTCAGCACGCGCTCTCCAGAAGGATGATTGATGGAGACCCATCGCTGAAGCACACCGGAAAATCCAAAGAACCGCACATTGGTTTGAACAAAGCCTGTGTCACCTTTCGCTTCAATGACCAAGACCTCTTCACCC
>JAOUNC010000059.1 GCA_029881175.1 Nitrospirota bacterium
GGGCCGACTCCACTGCCCGTACATGCCCCCCCCGAACAGGAGCTCGACGAGGTCACATAAGGATAGGTCCCAAAGTCAACGTCCAGATGTGTCCCTTGTGCTCCTTCAAATAACACGCGTTGCCCTTTCGCAAACGCCCGATCAAGCACAAGGGGCACATCCGCAATATGGGATCGAAGGCGTTCTCCATACGCTTGGTATTCTTCAAATATCGGTTGCACCGTAAACCCTTTGACGTTGTAGATGTTCCGTAAAAACGCATTGATCTCTACTAAATTTTCCTGAATTTTCTGCTTTAACACCTCAGGTGTGAGCAGGTCTCCCATACGAATGCCCACACGAGCCATTTTGTCGACATAAGCAGGACCAATACCACGCCCTGTCGTACCAATCCGACGAGCGCCTTTGGCTTGCTCAGCCGCCTTATCAATGGCTTTATGATACGGCATGATGACATGAGCGCGTTGACAAATGAGAAAGCGCTTTCCCACCGCAATCCCGCTTTTCTTTAACCCATCTAATTCCCCAATTAATCCGCCTGGATCAATGGCCACCCCATTGCCCAACATACACAGCTTCCCTCGGTAGAGAATTCCGGACGGAATCAGGTGAAATATAAAGGTGCCCTTGTCGGTAATCACAGTATGGCCAGCATTCGAGCCACCTTGGTACCGGACAATGGCATCTGCATCCTTGGCAAGCAAATCGACAATCTTGCCTTTCCCTTCATCACCCCACTGAGAACCAACTACCACAAGCGCCGCCATGGTCTCCTCCACTCAATCAAATAAACTAAACCGGACAAAAAAAAGCTCTGACAACAACTGGGCCAGAGCGCTACGAGTGCATCGTAGGTCCCACATCACAAATTGTCAACGAACAAATGCCTAGGGGTAAAATTCAGGCATTCCGGATGGACAATTAACAAAGAAACTCAGCTTCACAACAATTTGTCATTCGAGACCAAAAACTCCTAACCCCACGAGAAGGAAAAGGCATTACCGCAGGATCACCAAGCAGCTAAATCGTCTGATCCTGGCTGAGAGGACATGAGTCCAAAAATATTGAGCGCACGGTAACAAAATTTTCCATCTCGCTACAGACTTTCTTGACCGCACCACAAGCCCGTGATAGCATATTTTTTCGGTGTGGGGCTGTAGCGCAGTTGGGAGCGCGCGTGAATGGCATTCACGAGGTCGCCGGTTCAATCCCGGCCAGCTCCACCAACCTTCCTTATGATTTCCATCTTCTCTGGCATTCATCCCTGACAGGAGAGAGTCAGTGTAATCGGCCAAAAAGCCGAGTAATATAACCGTGGTGTCACGATGTTACATATTGAACGCCTGACAAAAACATTCCCGACCAAGCCCCTATTTCTAGAGGCCTCGGCTCACTTGAAACCCGGGACTCGTGTGGGATTGGTGGGACCCAATGGTTCCGGGAAAACCTCGATCATGCGAATGATTTTGAACGACGATGATATCGAGAGTGGTCGAATTCGCCAACGTCCGCATCTCCGCATAGGCTACCTTCCACAGGAATTGGAAACCCTCCCTGGTCATACTATCTTGGATGCCACACATCGCAATGAATTCCCCGAATACGAAGCCAAGCGTATTCTTGCCGGACTCGGCTTTCAGGAATCGGACTGGGACCGAAAAGTCCAAACTCTTTCCGGTGGCTATCGCATGCGGGTGGCCTTGGCGTACTTATTGTTATCAGCCCCAGACGTATTGATGCTGGACGAGCCCACGAACCACCTCGATAAACCAACACAACAATGGCTTGAAGGCTTTCTCCTCAATTCTCCATTTACGCTACTCATCATCAGCCACGACATTGAGTTTCTCGACAAAATGGTCACTCACATCTGGGAAGTCCGCAATCATACCCTGCAAGAATATCGGGGAAACTATACACGCTTTCAAAAGCTCAAGGCCGAACGAGATGCACAGGAAGAAGCGGCGGCGAATCGGCAATCCAAAGAAATATCTCGGGTGCAATCCTTTGTCGATCGCTTTCGGTATCAGGCCAATAAGGCCAGCCAAGTCCAATCGCGCATCAAACAACTGGAAAAAGTCAAACGCATTGAATTACAACGAGATTCCAAGCGTCTCAGATTCAAGTTCCCTGAACCCCCGACAAGCGGAAAACAGGTGCTCAGCCTGCAAGACATTCATAAACGATACGGCGAAAAAATCGTATACCAAGGTTTGGACTTTTCAGTTGATCGAGGCCAACGAGTCGGCTTGGTTGGGGAAAATGGCGCGGGGAAATCCACACTCCTCAAAATGCTGACGGGCATCCTGGAATTTGAAAAAGGATCCCGTACCGTAGGCCACGGGGTGACAATCCATTATTTCGCGCAACATCAGGCCGAGATTCTAAATTCTGAACATACGATCTTAGACTCACTTGAAGAGGCCGCCCCTCAAGCTGAGCGAAATTTTCTACGGGGCCTGGCTGGCGCGTTCCTCTTTTCTGGCAACGATCAGCTGAAGCCCATTAAAGCCCTCAGCGGAGGGGAACGGAATCGCGTCGCCTTAGCTCGCATGCTTGTCGAGCCAGCCAATACCTTGCTGTTGGATGAGCCCACGAATCATTTAGATCCCGCTTCTGTGGATATGTTGACCGACGCCCTTATCCAATTCCCCGGCACCATTATCTTTATCTCTCATGACCCCACATTTCTCATGCGAGTCGCCACAAGAGTGGTGGAGATTGACGAAGGTAAGGCAAGAGATTACATCGGGGACTATGAATATTACCTCTGGAAACGGGCCAAGGAATTGGAAGACCAGATTCCTCCAGAAGCCAATCTCGACAATAAAAAAACGAAGAAAAAAGAAAAACCCAGACCTGAACACGCCACCAATGGGGCACCAAGTCCCTCTGTAGCTACGGCCACTCCCTCTCGGCGAGACCTTTCAAAAACTATCGCCAGGCTAGACAAACAAGTCGCTAAAATGGAAGAAGACATCGCCACACTCGAAGAACAAATCAAGGTACGGGATGTCGAACTGGCTAATCCGGCCACCTATCAAGACTATGCCCGATGGAATGCCCTTCATCAAGAACGCGAGCAATGGACACGCGACCTTGATCGCCTCACCCACAAATGGGGCGACCTGAGCGCCACGCTCGAATCCCAAAAAGCCCAAATCTAACGACATCCGGTATCGTTCACGGTTTGAGGAATAGTGGTTAAAAGAACCTTTGGAAGCCACAGCCTGTCTCGTAGCTACCCCGTGCCATCGAAGAAAACCCATCACTCTACGAATTGCCATAGAGAAAAATTTATCGGCATCAAAGGGCAAACCCTCGTAAAGCCACAAGGCACGCCAAGGGTTATTTTTGCGGTGGGGGCGCCGAATGAAATTGGTTCATCGCCATTGACGCTCCATGACAGATCACACATTCCAAGACCTCAACAGCCTTGGGGAGCATTTTATCAATCTGCGCACGTTGATCTTGGGGAAAAGGAGACAATACGTACTGAGCGGGATCCTCAAGGTCGGGAGGCCGTCCAATTCCGCCCTTCACACGACAGAAATCTTCGGTCCCGAGACACGTCAAGACGGAACGGAGACCATTATGCCCACCTGCACCGCCACGGGTTTTAATCTTTAACGCCCCGAGAGGAAGATCCAGGTCATCATACACGAGCACAAGATCTGATGGGGTTAGATTTCTGGCTTGAAGGAGAGAACGAACAACTTCTCCAGTCTGATTCATCCACATCAAGGGCAAGGCCAGCAAAACGGCATGCCCATCAATCACTCCTTCACCGATAAGGGCTTGGCCCTGTTGGGCGAAAGAAATCCCCCAACAACGGGCCGTATATTCCAATACCATCCATCCCAGATTATGCCGCGTTTCCTTATAGGCTCCTCCGGGATTACCAAGCCCCACAACTAGGTGCAAGGATTATTTTTTACCTTCTTTTGCCTTACTCTCTGGAGCTGGAGCTGAAGCTGGAGCTGCTGCCCCTTCGACCTTGGCTTTCTCCTCGGCCGGAGCTGCCGCTGTCTCAGTTACCTCACGAGCCAGTAACGATTCCAATTTGGCCTCTGAAATCTTGGTTGTAACATGAACGACCATCAACTCTGGATCATCCAAGATCTTGACCCCTTCAGGCGCTTCCACTTCTTTGACATGGATACCATCACCTACGCCAAGATCTGTCCCGGTGATCTCAATATGATCAGGAATCTGTCCTGGTAGACATTCAATGTGCAACTCGCGAAGAGGCTGATGCAAAATACCCCCTTCTTTAATTCCAATGGGCGCCGCTCCAATCACGGCCACTGGAACCTTCACTCGAATAGGTTTCTCCATCGAAACTTCAAACAAATCAATATGAAGGATGGCCCCTGTCACGGGATCAAGCTGATGATCTTGCAACACCGCAATCCGCTCTGGTTCGCCCGTCATTTTGACAGTCAACAAACCGGCATGGCCAACCTGTGCCAAAACCATCTTCCTGGCCAGATTATGATTTAAAGCCATAAATTGAGATTTTCCACCGCCATATAACACACCTGGGATTTTCCCCTCACGCCGCAACTTCCGCGCAACACCCTTTCCTGCCAGCTCTCTCCTCTCGACCTCAAGTTCATATTTCATAATTTTTCCCTCTTTTTGTTAACACGTGAAGTAAATATTTCTCAATCGCGACTCTTTGACGGGCGATCCCTACACAAACAAGGACGTCACCGATTCCTCTCGATGAATCCTCAAAATGGCCTCACCCAATAAAGGGGCCACGGACAGGGCCTTTAACTTAGAGCAATGCTGCTCTTTTCCGTTTAATGGAATCGTATTTGTAACCACAACCTCTCGCAAGCAAGAACCCTCAATTCGCTCCAAAGCCGGACCGGACAAGACCGCATGCGTACTCCCAGCCCAGACAGAAGTTGCTCCATTATCTAAGCATGTTTGCGCCGTTTGAACAATAGTCCCAGCGGTATCAATCATATCATCAAATAACAGAGCATGCTTACCTTGAACATCCCCAATAATATTCATCACTTCCGCCTGATTCGGTGATTCACGCCGTTTATCAATAATCGCTAACGAGGAATTCAACCGCTTCGCAAACGCGCGCGCGCGCTCCACCCCCCCTGCGTCAGGCGAAACGACGACCATATCAGACACCTGTTGCTTTTTAATATAGTCCAACAGAACAGGCATCGCATACAGATGATCCACAGGAATATTGAAAAACCCTTGAATGGGTCCCGCATGCAAATCCATCGTCAAGATCCGATTGGCCCCAGCCACCGTCAAGAGGTCGGCAATGAGCTTCGCACTGATCGGCACTCTTGGTTGATCCTTACGATCTTGCCGGCCATATCCATAATACGGAATCACCGCCGTAATCCGGGAAGCGGAAGACCGCTTAACCGCATCAATCAGAAGCAGCAGCTCCATAATCGAATTATTCACCGGATGGCAGCAGGACTGGATCAGAAACACATCGCCACCTCGGACATTCTCATCTATACGAACACGAATCTCGCCATCACTAAATGTCGTCACGGTGGTTTGGCTCAATCCTTGGCCAATATATTCAGCAATTTCCTTGGCTAACGCAGGGTTAGAATTCCCTGTTAGCAATTTGAGGTCACGTGGCATGTGGTTCGCTGGCCTTCCGGAAGAGAGGTAACATGGTATGCCCAAACGAACTGGGCAGAAAAGCAGAGCAAAGTTAATGGGAAAATCTGCAGCTTGTCAACTCAAAATCCTGGAATCAGACTGACATGGCTCCCGAAGAAGCTTTCAGAGGAATGGGAACATGTGGCAATGTCGTCGTTCCCATTGAGACATCGAAGACCATCCAATGGGTATCCCGGCGCAATTGGGCTGCAGCTTCCCTGGCCGCGTCACATGTCAGAAACACACCAAACACGGTCGCTCCACTTCCCGACAGCAATGAGGCCTGTGCGCCAAGCGCCAAGAGCTTCTCTTTAATAAATCCCAAAATCGGGTACAAAGGAAACAGGGGCGATTCAAAATCATTCTCCATGGCCACGATCACTTCATCCCAGGACACTGGACATGAACGTTCTCGCGCTTCGGCCCATGAGCGCACTGGAATCGCACCAGCCCGATGGGAGGCTAATTGCTCATATGCCCATTTGGTCTGAATGGGAAACCCCGGATTCACCAACACCACCCATCGTTCCCCCTCAATTGCGTAGGGAGTTACTTCCTGTCCCCAGCCCTGAACAACTGCACAGGGCGCGTGAAAAAAGAAGGGAATATCGCTACCCAACGCTGCACCAACATCGCACAACTCCGAAAGACCCCATTCTAGCTTAAGCAACTTCACGCAACCATAGATGGTGGAGGCCGCATCACTACTCCCCCCTCCCAAACCCGCCGCTAAGGGAATGGCTTTTTTGAGTTCGATATCCACTCCGACTGATCGTTCGGCACGTCGTAGCACGGCTTCGGCAGCTCGATACACCAGATTACCTCGATCAACGGGCAAATCCGCATTTTCACAGGTCAACCGTACCTGATCATGACCCGTGTTCAACCGGATCCGCAGTTGATCGAACACATTCACCGCATGCATCAAGGACCATAGACCGTGATATCCATTGGGCAAGCAATCCAGCACGCGAATCAACAGATTCACCTTGCCGGGAGCCTGCACAACAATTTCGTTTTCGAAGTCAACATCCTCACCCACGTTTTCTCCTCCTTCTATCCGATAACTGATCCAATGGAAAAAATGGGAAGATACATGGCCACAACGACAAGAGCAATCCCACTGCCCACCACAATGATCACACAAGGCTCCAGCACCGAAGTCAACGTCGCAATCACACGATCCACTTCTTGCTCAAACAACTCGGCAATTTTCTCAAGCATGGCATCTAACGATCCAGTTGATTCTCCGACTTTGATCATTTGTGTCACCAGGGGCGGAAACATGCCACTCGCCCGCAAGGTCTCCGAAAGCGGCTTCCCATCTTGAACATCCGCAGCCGCACGTTTCAGGCTTTGTTCGATCACCCTATTACCCGTCACTGTGCCTGCTACCGCCAGCGCCGCTAACAAAGGCACCCCTCGACGAACCAAAAAGCCCAAGGTTCTCGCAAATCGCACAATTGCCGTTTTTCTGAAAATGGCACCCAAGAATGGAAGACGCAAAATGGCCCCGTCAATGACCTGTCGGCTTTTGGCATGAGCCAGCATAAAACGGCTGCCGACAACCAGACTGGCAAAAATTCCCATTAAGACCAGCGCATGCTCTCGTATGCTATCCGCAAGATGAATGACAACTTGGGTCAACCAAGGAAGGGATTCCCCAAACTCTTGGAACAGTCCGGAAAAGAGGGGAACGACCCAAACAAGCAAAAAAACCAATACGGTGCAGGCCACCATCACCAGTAAGGCCGGATAGGCCAACGCAGACAGAATTTTTGCCCGCAATTTGGCCTGTTTATCTAAATACACCCCCAACTGGAACAAGCTTTCATCTAAACGCCCGGTTGTTTCTCCCACTTCGACCATCCGCCGATAAAAATCATGAAAGATGGTCGGGAAATGCCCAAGAGCCTTGGCCAACAACACCCCATGTTCAACCTCATCGCGTATATGGCTGAGCACAGGTTGCCAGGCAGGATTCTCTGTCTCGGTTCCCAGAATATCCAAACATTCCAAAAGCGGCACCCCTGCCCGAATCAACGTGGCAAATTGATGGGTAAAGAGGACCACTTCTTTGCTAGTGACTCGCGGTTTGGTCCAGGACACTGCCCATTGCCTCATATCAAATCCATGAGAAACCTGTTCAGTCAAACGCGTCACCAACAGGTCCTGCCGTCGAAGGCCTTGAATAGCTTCATGAGAGGTAGTCGCCGCAATTTCCCCCTGCATAGAGGTTCCCTCTCCATTTTTCGCAGTGTATTGAAAAACCGGCATCGCCTTCTTGCTATCCTCGTGATCTTGCTGACTTAATGAACACGTTGCCCATATCCACCATATGCACTCCACGGCTCCGTAGCTTATACCCCAGAGCAAGAGGATAATCAGACATGCCTAGTCCGTTCCAGCAATTTGGTTAATTCTTCGGGAAACATCGTCAATTCTAATGCCAACTCAGAGCCAATAACCTCTTGACGACACAATTTGGCAAGAGATTGATTCATCGTCTGCATGCCATATTGTGATTGTCCGGTCTGCATCATGGAATAGATTTGGTGCAACTTATCTTCACGAATAAGGTTGCGAATGGCAGGAGAGAGAATCAAAATCTCTAAAGCCAATGCCCGTCCTGGCCCTTTCACGCAAGGCAACAGCCGCTGTGAAAGAATCCCTTCCAAAACCATCGACAACTGAATACGCACTTCCTGCTGTTGATGGGCGGGAAAAACTGAAATCAGCCTCGTCAACGACTGAATGGAAGAATTGGTATGCAACGTGGCCACGGTCAAATGTCCAGTTTCCGCCATAGTCAGGGCCGCTTGAATTGTCTCACGGTCCCGCAATTCCCCTAAAAACACCACATCAGGATCTTGTCTCAAAATACCTTTAAGCGCCGCCTGAAACTCTCGGACATCAGAACCCACTTCTAACTGAGAGACTAAACTCTTTTTGTGGGGGTGAAGAATCTCAATCGGATCTTCCAGCGAAACAATATGAGCCCGCCGTTCCTGATTCACCTGATCGAGCATGGCCGCCAACGTGGTGCTTTTCCCACTGCCTGTTGGACCCGTCACGAGAACCAAACCCTGCGATTTTTGCATCAACCCTCTGGCAGCAGACGGCAACCCTAATTCATCTATGGAGGGTATGGATTCGGAAACTGCACGGACCGCCATCGCCAACGAACCCCGTTGAGTATACAGATGAAACCGAAATCTCCCTGCCTCCTGTAACGTGTATGCCCCATCCCATTCACCGGACTCCGCCAACTCCCGTTGGTGCTCTTTGGTCAGCAAACTTTCGGCTAAATCGCTTACATTCCGACTCGTCAACATGGCCGCCTGCGGCATCGGCTTCAAGCGCCCATCGACACGAAGTCGAGGCACACTGCCGGCCACCAGATGTAAATCCGATGCCTGCTGCTGTCGTACCTCACGTAACAACTCTAACAGTTCCATTTCCCTCACAGTCCCCTCACGTTCCTAGCGGGGGAGCCCTCGTCGCTCGTTTCCGTCAAAATTTCACTTACCGTCGTCTGCCCTTGCTGCAGAGCGGATAACCCGGCTTGCCGCAATGTCCGAAATCCTTCCTGAATAGCACAAGCTCTCAGCTCATTGGTGGAAACACGACCGAGGATTTTGTGATGCAACCGCTCAACCATTGGCAGGGTTTCAAATAATGCGAGGCGCCCTTTGTATCCAGTCAGATGACATTGATCGCACCCACGACCCTTCATCGCTTGCACCGAATCAATCAAGTCATCGCCAATCCCTAAGTCACGCAAATGCGCCGGCGAGACCACGTCCGGTTCGGCACAATGTCGGCAAATTTTCCGTACCAACCGTTGGCCAATAATAAGCGAAACTGCAGAGGAAACCAGGAACGGCTCGATCCCCATATCAATCAGACGCGTAATAGCCCCAGGGCCATTCATAGTATGAAGCGTGGATAAGACTCGATGGCCTGTCAAGGCTGCTTGAATGGCAATTTGCGCCGTCTCCCGATCACGTATTTCACCGACCATCATCACATCGGGATCCTGCCGTAAAAATGACCGCAACCCAGTCGAAAAGCTTAAGCCGATCTCTTCGTGAATTTGCAATTGATTAATTCCCTGAATCTGAAACTCCACAGGATCCTCAACGGTCACAATATTCATTTGCGGCGTATTGAGAAACTGCAATGCACTATAAAGCGTCGTGGTTTTCCCACTTCCAGTAGGCCCGGTCACTAAAATCATGCCATAGGGGTTTTCCAAGGCCGTGGTCACTCGATCTAAATCGGGTTGGTCCATCCCCAGGTTCGTCAAATGCAAGGCCAACCCCGACTGATTCAATAGCCGCAAGACCGCTTTTTCGCCAAAAAAACAAGGTAAAATCGCCACTCGAATATCGACATGTGGAAACCCTGCAATGTTCATTCGCCCATCTTGAGGCAATCGCCGCTCCGCAATATCTAAATTTGAAAGAATTTTGAGACGAGCCAGCAAGGGCTGATGGATGTCTTTGGGTAGATTGTGTATTGGTCGCAACACACCATCTAACCGGAACCGAATGCGGATCATCTTTTCTAGCGGTTCAATATGAATGTCGCTCGCCTCCATCTCAATGGCTTGCTGAACCAGACTATTCACCACATCCACCGCCGAGGCATCCGGCTCAATCCTCGCGTGAAGTTTCGCAACCGAGGCCGAATGAGCATCAAGGCCAGGCTTCGGATCTTGGCCCCTGGCAAACTTGGGTGGAGCAATTGCGGGCTGGCGGCCTCCCTGACTAGCCTCGGAATTGATTTTTCCAAATCCTGCCGAGATAGTCCCATTTGAGGATGAGCCATTCTGGGGCCGGTCATAAGCCTGAC
>JAOUNC010000435.1 GCA_029881175.1 Nitrospirota bacterium
GAGGATTCAGCGAGTTACCCAAAGTGATCGCAGGCATTCAATTTATTGATGGCCTCGAACAAACAACCAGCGATTCAGTCGCCGCGTGAGCCACTCTTCAGACACCAGATTTGACAATAACTCCAAGTGGGGTGATTTTTAAAATTGGAGTTTTTTGGAAATTGTAGCTTGCTCAGCAGGACATTAGGGATTGCGGTGGGGGTAAGGAGGGTTATTTTATAAAAAAACCCCGCTGGGCTCAGCCCAGCGGGGTTTGGATCGTACCTGCTCTTTTGATCAATCCTTACAGAAGCTTCTCTCGTAGGCAATGACTTTCCAGCCCTCTTCTTCGCTGATCGTGGCGGGAATCAGAGGAACCATCCCCGTGCCTGGGCTGCCATTTTTAATGACCCACATGAGTTCGCCATCTTTCCGCTTTTTGTGAAATTTGCAATTGGTGAAATTCCGTGGACCGGGGTTGAGCACCTTACCGGCGGGGCCGTTTCCATCGCCATCTTTCCCGTGGCAGTTCACACAGGTGCCTTTGCCTTCGAAGATGGCCTTCCCTTCAGCAATAATTTCAGGAGAAGCATCTTTGCCGTAAGGAGATTTGTCTTTCTTGGCTTCTGACCGTTTGTCGGCGGGAACACGGGCTTTTAACGGATCTTTTTCTTCTCCACCAATAGCTAAGCCGGTGGTTAAAAACATGGCTGCTGTTGCCATCACAAGCACTTTCATCGAAAACTTCATGTAAGCCTCCTGGGTTAAACTGAGTTGATGAGAGCGAAAAACTGATAGAGGTGTCTTCAACGCACCCCATGTCCTTATATCTTTTTCCTGGTTCTGGGTATTTGAGAGGGAAGGAATGAATCAACAATCATCCCACAACCACCCAAACCTTTTTATCATATCAACCATTTTTTTGACCTGTCAAGAAACAAAAAAATACTAAAATTTCTATGGATATTTCGTGCTTTTCTCGTCAAACATTCTTGAGCGTCAGTCCGGAGTGAGCGATGCGTGGGGAGGGTGCGTGTTTTAGGGTTTGAGTCGGATATCCCGAACCACCTGCCCTGGTTTTCCAAACGGACCTTGGGGTTGCCCGTTGAGCTGGATAACCACCCCCGCAGCATTCCCGAGGGTTAACAGAAACTGCTTGTTGGCTTCCCACGTGATACGTTGTCCTGGTTGCAACAGTGCTTCATTGGGAGCTTGTTGGTCTGATTGGACGACGACCCAGGTCAACTGCGTGGCTTCAATTTCAAGAATATGGCCTTCATCAGCGGTGGTTTTCTCTTCTGTGGTGGAAATGGAGGATGTCGGGGACATCTGTTCGACTGGTGGGGGTGGTGTGGGTTGGGGTGTGGGTTCGGCCGGAACAGGCATCGATGGAGAGGGCAAGTTTGGCACAGAATCAATTGGTGTTGCAGGTGTGATGGGTTTTTCGGGATCTGATACGGAGGGTATCGGTTCCTCTATGGCTTTAATGGTAGATGAAACTTCTGGTTCAGGCAGCGCTATGGGTGAGACTTGTTGCTTGGGAAGTTCATACCAAAAAGCTCCGGCGGCTATGGCCAGGAGGACCACCACCACGAGCGTCCAGTTAATGTTCTGCCGTGGTGCCGCTTCCAACTTTACTTGCACATGAGGGTGTTCCGGCTGACTCCGTTCGTAGAAGGTTCCAGATGTTTGGAGGAAGCGTTGAAGGGCTTCTTCTTCATTGAGACCGAGGGCTTTGGCATAGGACCTCACAAATCCTTTCGCGAACACTTTGGCCGGAAGGTTCCCAAAATCATCTGATTCCAGAGCCTGGAGATGGCGCTCTGGAATGCGTGTTTGTGAGGCAAGGCGTTCTAAGGAGAATCCTTTTTTCTCGCGTGCCTGTTTGAGGTATTCTCCGAATGGCTCCATAGAGTGACCTGAATCTCCCACAGCTAGTCAGGTTTATGATAAGGCTTCAAAATGCGTGAGTTGTTTGAATGAGTGATAGCGAGTGTCAATCTCTTCTCTGGTCAAGCGCCTTAAGCGTTCAAGGCTGAATTCCTCGACATTAAATGAGGCCATGACGCTGCCAAAAATGATGGCTTGTCGAAGGCCGGTTTCCGAATAATTGCCTGATGCAGAGAGATATCCCATGAATCCTCCGGCAAATGTGTCGCCGGCTCCTGTTGGATCCTTCACTGTTTCGAGTGGGAACGCGGGCGCGCCGAAAATACCATGTTGATGAAACATCAAGACCCCGTATTCTCCGCGTTTGATGATTAATGTTTTCGGACCGCGCGACAAAATTCGCTTGGCCACTTGGACTAAATTGGCGTCTTCTCCCAACGCTCTGGCTTCCCCATCGTTAATCACAAGGATATCGATGGATTCTAGGACTTTCCAGAGGGCCTCGCGCTTGCCATCGATCCAGAAGTTCATGGTATCGCAGGCAACAATGGAGGGTCGCGTGACTTTATTCAAAACGTCGAGTTGCAACTCTGGATCGATGTTGCCAAGAAACAAGGCCGATGGGGTGGTGTAGCGATCGGGAATTTTCGGGCGAAACGTTTCCAACACATTGAGATGGGTTTCTAGCGTTTGAGCCTCGTTGAGTTGGTATGAATATTCACCTTTCCAGCGAAAGGTCTTTCCAGGACGATGCTCTAATCCTTCGAGATCAATGCCGCGACTTCGCAAAAATTCCAGATGTTCTTCTGGAAAGTCTTCGCCGACAACGGCAATCAAATTGACGTCGGTAAAAAAACTTGCGGAGGTTGAAAAATAGG
>JAOUNC010000436.1 GCA_029881175.1 Nitrospirota bacterium
CGCTAATAACCAATTTTTCTACCATTAAAATTCCGGATTTTCCTCGAAGAGGTTCTAGGGTGCTGGCTTTGGGACCCCAGTCAGAATACTGAAACTGCATCTCTGCCCCTGGAAGCGATCGTTGTTTCGCCTGTTCAATGATATATTGTGCCAAGGGATGCCCCAATCGATAGCGATGGGCATTTCCAAAATCCCGCCCTAAATGATAGGGGCCTGCAGGAATCGTTGGGCAGTCTTGCGGCATGGTGTGAAGGAAGAAGTTGAGTTCACCCATATCGAAACTCGCATGATCCCGTAATTCGTATTGAGTCAGGTTCCAGAGTATTTGTTCATACTTATTAAGGTAGTGTTGGCTTTTTTCCATGTTGATCCGAAGTCGATCATGTACTTCTGCGTCAAAGTTTTCCAGTAATTTTCTTCTCGTATCCTGCATCGTTAGGGTGATTTGTTCATCCATTTCTTGGCGTAACTTTGCAAACTCCTCCTCGATTTCTTCGGTGGTTCGACAATTTTGATAAATGGAGACGATGCGTTTTTCAAAGTCTACACCGGACTCAATCGCTCCAAGTACTTCATCACTCGCTCCAAATACCCCAGAAAAGAGTTTGAACTTTTCATCCAATAATTGAAAGACTCGTTGATCGGCGGCATTTTTCTTGTTCAGAAAATTAATGACCACCACATCATGTTTCTGCCCATAGCGGTGACAACGGCCTATTCGTTGTTCAATCCGCTGCGGATTCCACGGAAGGTCGTAATTCACCACCATGGAACAAAATTGGAGGTTGATCCCTTCCGCTGCCGCTTCGGTCGCAATCATGATTTGTGCGTGGTCTTTAAAGTAATCAACCAACGCTGAACGCAAGTCCCCAGTTTTTGAGCCAGAAACGCGGTCGCTATTTTTATTGGCTTCCAGCCAGTCTTGGTAGATTTTCCTGGATTGGGAATCGGTGTTTGTGCCATTAAAAAGCATGAACTTCCCATCGTATCCATTTTTACCCAGTAAACTTGCCAGATAATCTTGTGTGCGACGGGATTCGGTAAAGATAATCGTCTTTTCCTTCGCACCCAGTTCACGAGCTTTCGCAAATCCGGCCTTTAACGCGTGTAATAAGGCCAGTCCTTTTGCATTTTCCGTGATCGATTGGGCTAAATCTCGGAATGCCTGTAATTCGTCGATTTCCTGTTGAATGCTTTGAACCTCATCCTCGGATAGCACGTCCGGTGGAAGGTCGTCGTCCGGCCATTCTTCTGCTTGTTCATCCAATCCTTCGTAGTCTTCTGCCAGTTCTTCTGCCAACTGGTCTTTGACAGCCTGGTCAGTGTCTATTTGCTTTCTGAGTTTCTTGGCCAACGTGTTTAAGGCTCCGGCAATGGCATAGGTGGAGGACGCCAGTAGCTTTCGCATAACCAAGGTCATGAGTGAACGTTGGCTGGCTGGTAGGGCCTTTAAACTTGGGCGGCGTAAATAATCGGAGACGAGATCGTAAAGTGTTTGCTCTTCATCAGAAGGGACGAAGGCTTGTGTGATAGGAATTCGATTGGTGTAGGAAATGTACTCCACTACTTGGCGGCGTAGTGTTCTCTGGCAAATGGGTTTGAGCCGTTCTTTGAGATCATCAAAATTTGACTGGCTGGTGAGTTTTGAAAATTGCCTCCGAAAGCTCTTGGCACCCCCAAACGCAAAATCATCAATAAGACTCACCAGGCCGTACAGTTCCATTAATGAGTTTTGGAGGGGGGTAGCTGTCAGCAAGACTTTTGGGATATTGCGAAAGGTCGCTTGGAGGGCACGACCCATTTTATTATCCGGTTTATATACATTGCGGAGACGATGGGCTTCATCGATGACCACCAGGTTCCAATGTGTTTTCATGAGTTCAAGATTATTGTTTGCCGCAAATTGATAGGAGCAGATAACCAGTGAGTCTTGTTCGAAAGGCAGCTTAACTCCATTTTTGACAAGTTGGTTGTAAGTCTTGGTCTCAAGAATGCAGGCTGGAATAAAAAACTTTTCTTCCATTTCCAACATCCATTGCTTGCGAATATTAGCCGGAACGATGATAAGTATTCGGCGCTTGCCTTCTGCCCAGTTTTGGGCCAAGAGAAGCCCCGCTTCAATCGTTTTGCCAAGACCTACTTCATCAGCCAGGACTGCCCCTTTTGATAAGGGCGACTTGAAGGCAAATAAGGCGGCCTCAACCTGGTGGGGGTTCAAATCGACCTGTGCGTCTAGCAAGGCTCCGGCTAATTTTTCTGAATCAGCCACCGAGAATCTGCGGGTTATTTCATGCGCAAAATATTTGGCGTGGTAGTCCGTGAGCTCCAAGACCTCTCCCTTTCGCGTAACCAATGAAGAGTGAGAATTTCTGAAGGGGATCCTATGATATATGTTTCCCCTGGTTCATTGATGGACTGATTTTTTCAATTCCCCTGCTAACTAACTTTCCGGTTTCTTCTATATCGCTTCCTGCTTCCGCACCCTCCTAAGGCATAGTACTCAAGAAACTTTTCAATGGTACCAAACTTATTAAAGATAGTAGTGGTGCCTTGTTCGTTTAAAGGCATGAACCCTTGAACAATAAATTTAGAGGTGTACCCAGCCCAATTTGCAATCTCGGTGATGGGAATGTAAAGGGCTTGCAAGTCCTCTAGAAAAAATATACAGGTCCAGGCTTCTTCTCGGGGTTCGGGAGGCCAAAGGGCTAATCCGAGTTCTTTACTA
>JAOUNC010000437.1 GCA_029881175.1 Nitrospirota bacterium
TGAACGGCGAAAGGCCGTAGAAGACATCAAGGGGCAGGCAGCTGATCTCGCAATTTTGGTGGCTGAGAAGGTCATTGGCCGAAGTTTATCGGATGACGATCATCGTCGATTTGCCAAAGAAGCCTTAGCTGAAGTTGTCGCGCATTCCAAAAACTAGCGCTTCTAAACGTTGGCAGCAAGAAGCCTCGCTAGCTTGATTCCCTTCGGCGAGAAGTCCGCTACCCAATAAAAAAAATATCTCAAAGAGGGAAGTTACGCTTCCCTCTTTTTTTGTCCCCTTGAATCACCAAGAACGCTTTCCTCATTTCCTCCACCAGCACGATAGCCCTCCAAATCGACTGTAACGGTCTGAAATCCAATTTCCTTTAAGGCCTTGAGCACTCGCGTACGTCGCGCTTCTTCGGTCAGCATCGCAATTTCTGATTGGCCCACTTCAATTCGAGCTGTTTCTCCATGGAGGCGAACCCGCACTTGAGTCAGGCCTTCAGACAACACATACGCCTCAGCCTGTTCCACACGAGACAGGAAACTTTTCGTAATGGGTATGCCTCGGGTAATTCTAGACGACAAGCATGCGGCAGCCGGCTTATTCCAGTTTGCTAACCCCAGAGCTTGGGCTAACTGCCGAATATCAGCCTTGTTACAGTTGGCTTCTAACAAAGGACTTCGTACGCCTAAACGTTTCCCCGCTTGAATGCCTGGCCGGTCTTCTCCCATATCATCGACATTCGTTCCATCGACAATCGCCTGAAAACCAGCCACTTGCTGTATACGGGATAACAACTGATACAGATCGGTTTTGCAATGAAAGCAACGCGTGGCATCATTTTGCACAAACGCCTCAATTTTCAACTGATCGGTTTCCACCACTTGGAGCGGAACACCCATTTCCACACACAGCCTATGGGCATCCTCCAACTCACTGGCCGGAAGTGTGGGGGAAGTGGCAATGACGGCCTTGGCCGACGCTCCAAGAACATCCACGGCCACCTTTAATACGACCGTACTATCCACCCCACCTGAAAACGCCACGACCACCGAGCCCAGGTCCTGGAAGATCTTCTTTAGCTTTGCGTATTTGGCTTGTAGGACTGGCTCAAGGCTCAGCATAAATTTGAATATTTATCTCCAAGACCTTACAATCATTGAGGTTATGTTTTTTTCGCGATTACTGTCCGTAAAAAAAACTAATCCCTGCGCACCAGAGTCGGTCTGTAAAACTGTAATCCAACATAACTCCACAACCCATTCTTCGAGTGGCGCCCAGGAAGCTTCCTGACCATTAACACATAGCTTCCCATGGCCATCCACAGTTTGACCTCAACGAACTAAGTTCCCCTTATGCTCACAGTCCCCCATACAGGCCAAATCCATATCCTCACAGGCCTGAGGGGAGTGGCGGCCCTCATCGTCTTCATTTCACATGCAGCCAACAGAGGGTATTTACCCTACCGCTTGGGAAACGGGTTTGGCCAAATAGGCCTCATGCTGTTTTTTCTTCTCAGTGGTTTTCTCATGGCCCATTTATATCTACACCGAGAATGCACCGCTAAAAATATTTGGCAGTACGCGATGGCTCGTATTGGTCGAGTCTTTCCCCTCTACCTAGCCCTAATCATCATTTCTTTTTGGATTTCCAATTCCGTATTTGAAGATTTTTATTATGCTATTAGAAAATGGGAGTATTTGTGGGAAGCCATTTTTTTCCTGGGTGCGCCCTATGCGTTTTGGACCATTCCCGTGGAAGTCCAATTCTATCTGATCTTTATCTTGTTTTGGTGGTGCTATCACACCTGGAAAAGAACGTGGAATATCTTAATATTTGCTCTATTAACCTGCCTTCCCCCTATCGGCGCAGTCCTATTTAATTACCAACTTATTGGACAAACCTCAAAGTATTTATTTTCCTTTTTCATTGGCGTGGGAACGGCCTTACTATATCGCCACAAACTCAAATCAAGGTTGTTAAAAAGATTAGCCGATATCGCCGGGCTTCCCTGTTTCATCCTCTTATTCCTCAATCTTCCAGTAATCAGAAAATCCTTTGGCCTCACGTTGGTGGACCAGAGCATTTACGTCAGAACGTGGCTGGATCCCGTCTCGTGGACCATAATTTTGGCTGTCTTTTGGTGTTCCTTGCTGAATTCTTTCAGCCTGAGATTTCTCAACTGGCGCCCATTTGCTTTTTTTGGAAGCATTTCCTATGGGTTTTATTTATTCCACTCACCCATTTTATATCATGCACAAGCCCTGCCCTTCCCCACCCTCATGAAACTGAGCCTGTCGTTTTTCGTCACCCTTCTCCTTGCCGTCTTATCGTTTAAATATTACGAAAAGCCCCTAGCGGAAATCATTAGAAATTTTCGTCTTCGAAGTCACACCCCCGCCATCAAAGAATAGGCAAGGCTTCCCAAGCATGACAGTTAACTAGAAGTACCCACACAAAAAGATGCCCAGCACAAAACTCAAAACAAACCGAGAACAACCATGCTCCTTTAAGCCGCGAATGAAACTCGATGGGCGCCAAGTACCGAGTTCGAACTATTCTCTATTACCATCTCCTTGATAATCCAAATCAAAGAAACCCCGCCTTCTCGTCACTGGGGTGATGGATTTTTAGGTAATCCCCTCATTAAGCCAGTAAATTTTCGATGAAGTTCAGAAAATTACTCCCCTAGATCACATCCAGCATCTTCCTTTCAATAGGAAGAGATCT
>JAOUNC010000439.1 GCA_029881175.1 Nitrospirota bacterium
CTTTCTTGTGGGCATCTTCTCTTTACTCGTATGTAAGATGAATATTGGCGCGCACTGAATGGTGTGGTTGTTGTGTTTTGGATGATGATGCTCTAGAATCAATGCATCAGCACACCAATTTGAGGTGCAAAATGAGAACAACGCTAGATATCGACAGTGACGTGCTGGCGGCGGCAAAGGAACTCGCCAGGCAACAGAATGTATCGGCTGGTCAGGTAGTCTCTCAGCTGCTTCGGAGGGTGCTGACTGGTCAGGCTGAAAACTCTACCGATTCACAAGATGCCGGGTTGAGGTCTCAATCTGTCGCGGGGTTTCGCCCTTTCCCGGCTGGCAAGGCGGTTGTAACAAACGATGCGGTTAATCGCCTTCGTGAAGTTGAAGGGGTGTAATGCGCGCACTTTTGGATATAAACGTTCTGATTGCATTGCTTGATGGCGGCCACATACATCATGGGTTGGTAACCGGCTGGATTGCAAACAACATTGATTCAGGCTGGGCGTCGAGTCCCATTACTCAAAACGGGTGTATTCAGATTCTCTCTCAGCCGGGTTATCCCAATCCGGTTCCTGCAGCACGAGTGGCTGACCGGCTTGCAGAGGCGACCCGGCATCCGTCTCATGTATTCTGGGCTGATTCCATCAGTTTGTTGCATCCTGGTTTCCTGATGTGGAACAGGGTTTTAAGTTCCAGGCATGTAACCGACGTCTATCTATTAGCGCTCGGTATCCAGAATGGTGGATGCTTTGTCACCTTGGATCGGGGTATTCCCATTGATGCGATTGCCGGAGCTCGTCCTGAGCATCTTGTAATGCTCTCGTAATTTGGTAGGACCCAAATGATAAGAAAATGGATGACGTCGGGTGTGCTCGGCTTTGCCACATTCGCTCACGATAGCAGTCAGTGCCCAAGATCCCCGATTTAGGATGGTTTTCATCCTCTTATTATAATCAAAAAACTGACGGGTGTCGGACTTGGGGGTGTATGAGGGTGCCTCAAGTTGCTGAGGCCTTGGTTTTTCGCCGAATCTATCTGGCTTTTCCAGTGGGTGGGTGGGGGCAAGATGGATCTTCGCTAACAATTGAGAGGATGCCGGAGGAAGATTTTTCCGTGACGATGATCGCCCCTCTTGGTGCCATCAACGAACCGTGTTTGTGAAAGACAGACTGTTACCGGTAATGGGCTAAACATTTTAATCATTTGACCTTACTGCCTATCTGAACTTCTTCTTGAATCGTCAAAAGACCAAGACCTTCATTGTCTCCGGCGGCCAGGACCATGCCTTGGGATTCAATGCCCATGAGTTTAGCTGGCTTGAGATTGGCCACGACCACAATCGTTTTCCCTACCAATTCTTCGGGAGCGTATTTCTTGCCAATGCCTGCCACAATTTGACGCCGTTCTGTCCCGATATCCACTTGCAACTTCAAGAGCTTTGAAGATTTCGGAACTCGTTCGGCCTCGAGAATCTTTGCGACTTTCAGCTGGACTTTCATGAATTCATCTATGCCAATGAGCGGTACCTCGTCAATGGGCATGGGGGGTGGTGTCGGTTGCGTAGTAGCTACGGCTGCCTCTTCATTCTTTCCTGTGGAAGCCGGAGTGGTTGGAGCTGGTTGAGGTGTCTGTGGGGCTTGGATATCTTTCTTGGGGAACAATGATGCGCCTTTGGTGACTGGATGGGTGTAGGTGTATGTGCCCCAAGTCGGGTAGTTCGGTAGCGTGGAAGCCGAAGGATCTTCCGTGAGTCCCAATCGAAGGCCCATGGCTTCTGCGGTGTGAGGAATAAAAGGAGCAAGGGCATACGTGAGGAACCGGAGCGTTTCGGCAAGATGAAAGAGCACGGTCTGGAGTCTGGGTGCGTTGGCAGGATCTTTCGCCAAGATCCATGGCGCATTTTTGTCGATATATTGATTGGCCAGTTGCACCAACCCCATGATGGTTTCTATGGCACGATGAAATTCAAAATGACAAAGATGTTCTTCAATTTTTCCAAAAAGAGCGGATGCCGTCTGTTGAAGTTGGTGGTCGAACTCCGTTTCCGTTTGGGGATCGGGCAGAGGGACCCTATGTTGCGAGAAATTGCCAAGCATGGCTAATGTTCGAGATACCAGGTTTCCTAAGTCATTGGCGAGTTCCGCCTGATACCGGCTGTGAAAGGCCGTGAGGGAAAAATCCCCATCCTGCCCAAACGGCACTTCGCGTAGAAGGAAATATCGAAAGGCATCAATGCTGAATTCTTCGACAATGGCAGATGGATCCACGACATTCCCACGGCTTTTGGACATTTTTTCGCCTTCCACCGTCCACCATCCATGAGCAAAAATGGTGTGCGGGAGCGGACGTTCCATGCCCATGAGCATAGTTGACCAATAGACGGCGTGAGTCGTCAGAATATCCTTGCCCACCAAATGCACGGAGGCAGGCCAGAATGTGGCGGCGTCAGCATCTGAAGAAAGATATTCCAATGCCGAGATGTAGTTGACTAACGCATCAAACCACACATAGGCCACACAGTCTTTGTCAAAGGGTAATTCAATTCCCCATGAAAGGCGTGACTTGGGTCGAGAGATGGAGAGATCTTCAAGCGGCTTTTGCAGAAACCCTAAGACTTCATTGCGGCGAGAGTCGGGCTGAATAAATTCTGGATGGGTCTGTATATGTTCTTTGAGTCGATCTTGAAATTGGCTCATGCGGAAAAAATAATTTCGCTCACT
>JAOUNC010000438.1 GCA_029881175.1 Nitrospirota bacterium
GTCACCACCACAGAGATACAAATGAAGGCGGAAAACGATATGAATGATCATTCTATTCACGACCCATTAATCATCGCAGGGCGTGAATTCGGTTCCCGTCTTTGGGTGGGAACAGGAAAGTATAAAGATTTCGAAGAAACACGAAAAGCCATTGAAGCATCAGGAGCCGATGTGGTCACTGTCGCGGTTCGACGTGTCAACATTACTGATAAGAATTCAGAAAATTTACTGGACTACATCGACCCGAAGAAATATACCATCCTCCCCAACACTGCAGGATGCTACACTGTCGAGGATGCCGTTCGTTATTCTCGGCTAGCTCGTGCAGCCGGCATCTCTGACTTGGTGAAACTGGAAGTCATCGGTGATGAACGCACCTTGTTCCCAGATACTGCGGGCCTCATTGAAGCCGCAAAAATTCTGATTGCAGAAGGCTTCATTGTTCTTCCCTACACCAATGACGACCCCATTGTCGCGCAAAAATTAATGGACATTGGATGCCCGGCGGTGATGCCCCTGGCCGCGCCAATCGGTTCAGGCTTAGGCATCCGTAATCCATACAATCTTAAAATTATCATGGAAACGGTAAAAGTCCCTATCATTGTCGATGCAGGTGTGGGAACCGCATCTGATGCCGCCTTGGCCATGGAATATGGCGCGGATGCCGTCCTGATGAATACGGCCATTGCCGGAGCCCAAGATCCGATCATGATGGCCACGGCCATGCGATACGCTGTTGATGCCGGGCGGTTAGCCTTCAAAGCCGGCAGAATCCCACGTAAGCTGTATGCCACAGCCAGCAGCCCTATCGAAGGCATGTTGTAACACATCTGGGAATGGTTCCCCGCATTCTCCCTCGACTCTATCTCCTGACTGATCGTCATCAGACGCATCAACGTCCCCTCATATCAGTGGTCAGCCAGGCGCTCGAGGCCGGCGCTCGCATGGTCCAAATTCGAGAAAAGGATCTAGAGACTCCGCAGTTGATAGATCTGACGCAACAGCTCACTCCACTCATCACACAACATCAAGGGACCGTCTTTTTGAATGATCGAGTCGATCTGGTGTTAGCTCTTGATGCCGACGGCGTGCATCTTCGCTCAGACAGTCTACCGATTCCCGTTGCTCGCCGCTTGCTAGGGAAAAACAAACTCATAGGGGTCTCGACCCATTCCGTCGAAGACGTCCGACAAGCAGAAGTCGCAGGAGCGGATTTTGTCGTACTGGGCCCGATCTTCGAGACGCCCTCCAAACAAATATATGGACCGCCTTTAGGCCTTCACACCTTAGAGTTGGCATGCAAAGAAAACCATCTCCCCATTTTTGCGATCGGCGGGATCACACCAAAGCAAGTTCCTGCAGTCCTATCAGTTGGCGCCCATGGGATTGCCGTCATCTCAGCCATCCTCCAAGCACGCTGTATTCAGGACAGTACCCGTGAGTTACTTTCACAGCTATCTTAATTTGTCAACAAAAACAGTTTCCCCATGACCATGCACCTTGGTTGACCCTATTTTTTTTTGAGTGGTAGAATTCTCTAAGGTTTCATTTCGCAATTTCCCGGTCACAGCCCTAAGCCCTTAAGAAACCTGGGCCTCTTCCTCGAAAGATATAATTGCTCTCGCCGTATGGTGAGATATACAACAGGATTCAGAAGCTTATGGGAATAAGAAAAGCCGACGACTCTACCCGCGAGATTCAACAATTGCGATCCCAACTGGAATCGTTAGAACTCGAAAGACAACAGCATCATGAATTTCGCCACAAACTTGATGCCACTCAACAAAAAAACGAGCGATTAGTTTCCAGTCTGCAAGAAGCTAAAACACAAATCGAAGCACTCCGCAAAGAAGTCGAAAAATTGACGGCCCCGCCCTCGACCTTTGCTATTTTCTACAGTACGAACTCAGATGGCACCATCAATATCTCCCTCGGTGGAAGAAAATTGCGCGTCAACCTCCATCCATCCATTCCCTCAGACTCGCTCAAAACTGGCCAGGAAGTGATCTTAAACGAGGGCCTCAATGTCATTGAAGCACGAGGCTACGACCCACAAGGTGAAATCGTTCATCTCAAACACTTACTTGATGATGGGCGTGCGGTAGTAAGTACGCACTTGGATGATGCGCGAGTGGTCGAAATTTCCGATGCACTCAAGCAACACCAACTGAGCGTGGGCGATCACCTCTTGTTCGAGCCCCGCTCCGGGTATCTCACCGAAAAACTCCCAAAAGGTGAAATGGAAGAACTCGTCATCGAAGAGGTTCCGGACATTGATTACACGCACATCGGTGGGCTCGAAAAAGAATTGGAACAAGTGAAAGACGCCGTCGAGTTGCCATTTCTCTATCCGGACCTCTTTGCCGAACATCGCTTATCTCCACCAAAAGGCTTACTCCTGTATGGACCTCCGGGATGCGGGAAAACCTTAATAGCCAAGGCTGTTGCGAATTCTATCGCCAAAAAACTTGGCCACCTCAAAGGCAAAGACGTTCGCAGTTATTTCTTACACATCAAAGGGCCAGAGCTGCTGAACAAATATGTCGGTGAATCTGAACGGCAAATTCGAGAAGTCTTTGCCAAAGCCAAAGAAAAAGCTTCGCATGGCAATCCCGTCATCGTATTTTTTGATGAGATGGACGCCTTATTCCGCACGAGAGGCACGGGAATTTCTTCAGATATTGAGTCCACGATTGTTCCACAATTCCTCTCTG
>JAOUNC010000440.1 GCA_029881175.1 Nitrospirota bacterium
GAAGTGGCCGCATTGTGAATATTGCTTTAATTGTGGGGGCCATAGGGAATATTGGGCAGGCCAACTATGCGGCTTCGAAGGCGGCTGTTATTGGTCTCACGAAATCCGTTGCGCGGGAATATGCCAGTCGTAACATTACCGTGAATGCGGTCGCACCGGGATTTATTGACACGGCGATGACGCAAGATCTTTCTGCGGACACGAAGGAGGCTCTTTTAAATCAGATTCCCTTAAAGCGGCTTGGACAATCGTCGGATGTTGCAGATGCCGTGAGCTTTTTATGTTCGGAGAAAGCGGGGTATATTACCGGCCATGTGTTGCATGTGAATGGTGGGATGCATATGGCGTAGATGAGAGATCATGGGTTTGTGTGCTGAATACAATTTGAAAAGGGGAGGTGCCAACGATGGCTGTAGAAGAACGTGTCAAGAAAATTATTGCCGAACAATTAGGAGTTGAAGAAGATGATGTGGTGCCAGAGGCCAAGTTTGTGGAAGACCTTGGAGCCGATTCTTTGGATACGGTCGAATTGGTGATGGCTTTAGAAGAAGAATTTGAAATTGAGATTCCAGATGAAGATGCGGAAAAGATTCAAACCGTGGCTGCTGCCATTGATTTCATCAAGGAAAAAGCCTGATTTTCCCATCTCAATAAATAGACAGGGTGGTTTGCAATGAGTGAGTGGACCCCACGACGAGTCGTTGTGACAGGATTGGGACTGGTGACGCCCCTGGATATCGGTGTGCCCAAGACGTGGGAGAAGCTCTGCCAGGGGCAATCCGGTATTGGTCCGATTACACGCTTTGATGCCAGTCAATATGCCGCGCGCATTGCGGGAGAAGTCAAAAACTTCGATCCGACGGCGTTTATTGAAAAAAAGGAAGTCAAAAAAATGGATACCTTTATCCATTTTGCGGTTGCGGCCAGCCAGGAAGCGGTTGACGATGCCAAGCTGGAGGTCACCACGGAAAATGCCGATCGAGTTGGTGTTTATATTGGCGCAGGCATTGGAGGCCTTCCGGCTATTGAGCATTACCACAAGATTTTATTGGAACGTGGCCCGGATCGCGTTTCCCCGTTTTTCATTCCCATGGTCATCATCAATCTGGCTTCCGGCCAAGTCGCCATTCGGTTTGGCGCAAAAGGGCCCAATGCCTGTACAGTGACGGCTTGTGCTACAGGGAATCATTGTATTGGGGATGGGTTTCGACTCATTCAACGCGGAGAAGCGGATGTGATGATTGTGGGAGGTACGGAGTCAACCATTTGCCCGACCGCTGTCGCAGGCTTTGCGGCAGCCAAAGCCTTGTCTCGCCGAAATGATGAACCGGAAAGGGCAAGTCGGCCATTTGATAAAGGCCGGGATGGATTTGTGATTGGAGAAGGTGCAGGCGTGCTCATCATAGAAGAGTTGGAGCATGCCCGTGCTCGTGGGGCACGCATATATGCCGAAATCATTGGCTATGCGATGAACAGTGATGCGTTTCATATTACGGCTCCGCCAGATGATGGGGCGGGTGCCGTTAAGTGTATGGAGAATGCGCTTCGTGATGCGAGAATGCCCAAGTCATCGGTCGGGTATATTAATGCTCACGGGACATCGACCTTTGCGGATCGTGTGGAAACACAAGTCATCAAAGAGGTGTTTGGGGTGCAAGCCTATTCAATTCCAGTCAGTTCCACCAAGTCCATGACCGGGCATTTGCTGGGAGCGGCGGGAGGCATTGAAGCGGTTTTCTCTATCTTAGCTCTTCAACACGGCATCATTCCTCCAACGATCAACCTTGATGATCCCGATCCTGAATGTGATTTGGATTATGTTCCCAATCAGTCTCGTGCCTGTTCTGTGGATGTGGCCATTTCCAATGCCTTTGGATTTGGCGGAGTCAATGCCTGCTTAGTCTTTCGTCGGTGGCAAGAGGCCTAAACTCGAAGCGTTCGTTCTTTCCTCATGGTGGTGTCTGCCAACTCCCTAATCCTGGTTCCTGCTTTCGTCAGCAATGCCTTGCAATATGCTATAATGAGAAGTTTTTGGGGAAGGAATGTGGAAATTGTGGTCATGTGCCTGTGGCGAGAGCTTGAAGGTGATTAGCTGTGTTCGTGATTGAAGATATTCAGGGAACGCTTGGATATGTCTTTCATCACAAACCACTTTTATATGAAGCCCTGACGCATCGATCGTTTTTGCAAGCGGAATCGCATCTCCCCACGCCACATAATGAACGACTGGAATTTTTAGGAGACGCGGTTCTGGGCCTGGTCGTCAGCGAGAGTCTTGTGGGGATGTTCCCCCAATCCACAGAAGGGGAACTCTCGAAATTAAAAGCCGGGCTGATTAGCCGTGCTACGCTAGCCAAGGCAGCGGCCCGGGTGAACCTCGGGCAATGGTTGAGGCTGGGTCGGGGGGAAGAAGTGTCATTGGGTCGGGCGAAGCATTCCCTATTAGCCAATGCGCTTGAAGCTCTCATCGGAGCGGTCTATCTTGATAGTGGGGTGGAGTCGGCTCGGACGTTGATCCACCGATTGTTGGACCCTGAATTTTTAGCGTTACGGGATAGTCCTGAGTTGCCGGTTGGGGGTGATTGGAAAAGCCGGTTGCAGGAATGGATGCATAAACATGATGGAACAAGTCCACACTATCGTTTGATTCAGGAATCAGGGCCTGATCATCAAAAAGTCTTTTCCGTCAATGTTGAAAATAGGGGGAGGGTG
>JAOUNC010000060.1 GCA_029881175.1 Nitrospirota bacterium
TTATGAAGCTGGAAAACAAATTGTCCTCTCCAGTGATCGGTTTCCTAAAGAAATGCCGTCGATGGAAGAGCGTCTGCGGTCAAGATTTGAATGGGGCCTCATTGCAGATCTTCAACCCCCTGATGTTGAAACTCGGATTGCTATCCTTCGTAAAAAATCAGAAGAAGAGGGTATTGTCATCAATGAGGATGTCATTCAACTCTTAGCTGCAAACTTGAAGAGTAATATTCGTGAGATTGAAGGGGCCCTCATCCGTCTTGGAGCCTATGCTTCACTGACCGGTCAGCAAATCACAGTAGAGATGGCCAAAAATACCTTACGAGACCTTTTAGGTGGAAAGCGAAAAGTTATTACAATAGAAGATATTCAGGAAGCCGTCGCTAGCCGTTTCCATGTCAAAATATCAGACTTAAAATCCAAACGACGCACGAAGACACTGGTTTACCCACGGCAAATTGCGATGTTTCTCTGTCGGGATTTGACGGATTCTTCTTTCCCGGAAATTGGGAGAGACTTTGGAGGTAAAGATCATACGACGATTATCCATGCCTGCAAACAAATGCAAAAATTTCGTGAAACAGATGCCACGCTTCGAGCAACCCTCGAAAGCCTGAAAGAGGAAATCGGTAAAGCCTAACACCAGGCGATAGTAGGACAATCATGAAAATTCACGTGGCCAGAGAAGATTTATTAACGGCGTTACAACGCGTTCAGGGCGTGGTTGAAAAGCGAAACACGATGCCTATTCTGGCGAATATTCTCTTGGAAGCTAAAGCTGAAGGCTTGGATATTGTCGCGACGGATTTAGAAATTGGTATGCGTGGCCTATATAAAGCTACAGTGATTGAACCGGGATCCGTGACGTTTTCCGCTCGAACCCTTTTTGATATTTTAAAGGAAGTGCGACATTCCGAAATTGAAATAGTCGTAGCCGATAACCACTGGGTCACCGTCAAAGCGGGCAAAAGCCAATTTCGCGTAGTGGGCTTACCAAGTAAAGATTATCCGGCCCTTCCAACAATTGAACGAGAAGGTCTGTTATCGATTCCGGCCCAGGGCTTATTACAGTTACTCAAAAAGACGGTATTTGCGGTGGGTGAGAAAGACACACGCTATGTCTTAAATGGACTCCTCATCACCTTGATTCCTGCAGGAAAGAAAGTCACCATAAGGCTAATAGGAACAGATGGACACCGATTGGGTTGGGCTGAGCAAGAGCTGACACCCGATGAATCGGCCATTCCTTCCTCGGAGCTCCAGGTCATTATCCCCAAAAAAGCGGCCATCGAAATCCGGCGGTTATTGGAAGAGGATGACAAGGAGCCTCTACTAGGATTTACCAAAAACTTGTTGATTCTCAGAAAAAGCGGGCTGGTCTTTACATCACGCATTATGGAAGGGACCTACCCGAACTACCAGCAAGTTGTCCCAAAAGAATCTTCTAAAAAAGTCACCCTCAATAGGTCAGAACTGGAGGGTGCATTACGGAGAGTGTCCATCTTGTCAAAAGATAAAGCCCATGCGGTTAAATTGACCTTTCATCCCGAGTATATTCATCTCTCGTCAAATAGTCCGGACTTAGGAGATGCCGAGGAGGAAATACCGGCCACCTATCATGGCGAAATTTTCTCTGCAGGATTCAATGCCCGGTACTTTCTTGATGTGTTGTCGGTCATTGATACAGAAGCGTTGTCTCTCCAAATGGAAACACCGTTAAGCCCATGTTTAATCCAAGAACCGGGAAATCCTACATTTAAAGCTGTTGTCATGCCTGTGAAGGTATAGTGATAACGTAAGACATGTTCGCCCCCCTACACATTCATCTATCATAACTCCTATGGATTCAACAGAATTACCAAGTCAAAAACCTGCCCAATCGCATGTTTCATCGCAGTCTGACACGGCATACGATGCAGATCAGATACGTGTCCTGGAAGGCCTGGAAGCGGTTCGCAAGCGCCCGGCTATGTATATTGGCAGTACCGGTGTTGATGGGTTGCACCATATGGTCTACGAGGTAGTGGACAATTGTGTAGATGAGCACATGGCCGGATTTGGAAACGAAATTCAGGTGGTGTTGCAAATTGATGGAAGCGTTATGGTCTCGGACAATGGCCGGGGTATTCCCACTGGCATGCATTCCACACAGAAGAAATCCGCAGCAGAAGTGGCCCTGACCGTCCTTCATGCGGGCGGGAAATTTGAAGAAGGTGCCTATAAGGTTTCAGGTGGGTTGCATGGGGTAGGAATCTCAGTCGTCAATGCTCTTTCCGAATGGCTGGAATTGGAAATTTGGCAAAATGGAGAAGTTTTCGAGCAAGCCTATGACCGCGGAACCCCACGCAATCCTTTGGCCACCACTGGCAAAACTAAAAAACGTGGCACCAAAGTGGTGTTTAAAGCTGACCCACTCATCTTCGAAGCCGTCGAATTCAGCTTTGATGTGTTAGCTCAGCGTCTTCGAGAATTGGCCTTCCTTAATAAGGGGCTAGAAATCACCCTCAAGGATGAACGAACAGGCAAGGAAAAAGAACAGGTGTTTTGTTACAAAGGCGGCATCGTGTCCTTTGTCGAGCACCTCAATGAAGCGAAAACCCCCGTTCATGCCCCCATTGTTGTAGAGGTAGAAAAGCCTGATCTCATTTTGGAAGTCGCACTTCAATACAATCAGGGGTATGCCGAAAACTTATTTTCGTTCGCCAATAACATCAATACCCGTGAAGGCGGTACACATCTTATTGGTTTTAAATCAGCCCTAACTCGAACCATCAACAGTTATGCCACCGCAGCGGGTTTATTTAAAAAAGAGACGGAAACCTTGAGCGGCGAAGATGTTCGCGAAGGTTTGACCGCTGTCATCAGTGTCAAAATTCGCAATCCCCAGTTTGAAGGACAGACCAAGGCCAAGCTTGGCAATAGCGAGGTGAAGGGGATTGTCGAATCTGCGGTTAATGAGGCCCTGGGCAACTATCTTGAAGAAAACCCTGCCGTCGCCAAAAAAATTGTCGGGAAGTCAGTCGATGCCGCCCGTGCTCGGGAAGCGGCGAGAAAAGCCAAAGAACTCATCCGCAGAAAAGGCGCGTTAGACGGCGGCTCACTTCCTGGGAAATTGGCTGACTGTTCTGAAAAGGACCCCAAATTAAGCGAATTATATATCGTCGAGGGTGATTCAGCAGGTGGGTCGGCCAAGCAAGGGCGGGATCGCCGCTCTCAAGCCATTCTGCCGCTCAAGGGAAAAATTCTAAATGTCGAGAAGGCCAGATTCGATAAAATGCTTTCCAGTGAAGAAATTCGTACCCTCATTATGGCAATTGGGACGGGGATTGGGCGACCAAGGGAGGACGCTGACAAAAGTAAAGAAGATAAAGATGTGTTTAATATCGACCGAGCCCGTTACCACAAAATTATTTTGATGACGGATGCCGATGTGGACGGGAGTCATATTCGCACGCTCCTCCTTACCTTCTTTTTTCGGCAAATGCCAGAACTCCTCGAACGAGGCTATATCTATATTGCTCAGCCTCCTCTGTTCAAAGTGAAAAAAGGCAAAGGGGAAAAGTATTTAAAAGATGAAGGGGCGATGAATGATTATCTCTCTAATCTTGCGGTGGAAGATGCGGAACTTTTTCTGCCTGACAGCAATGAATTTGTCACGCGAGACGCCCTGCTGCCCATTTTGGACAAACTTGTCGCATTTGAGAGTCTGCTCACTCGCTTAGCTCAAAAACATATGGACCCGTCCCTTCTGAGAGTCTTTGTTGATTTTCGCCTGTTGACCAAAGACCTGTTGAAAAATAGAAGTGAATTAGAGACCCTCATTCAAGAAGTCACACAAGTGCTCAGCCTCGTGTATTCTGAAGGAACGGTCAGCTTAGAAATTCAACCAGATGACGAACATGATACGCATAAGATTGTGTGTCGTTTGTCAGGCACGGGAAACCATAAAACGTATATTGTAAATCATGATCTGGTCGGGTCTGCAGATTTCAGGGAATTACAGAAGCTGGCCCCTGCCGTCTTAGGTTTGGGGCGACCTCCTTATCGCCTCAAACGCAAAGGCCTCGAAGCCTCGTATGCAAGCAGTGCGGACCTCGTCAAAGAAATTTTAGAGTCGGGGAAAAAAGGCCTGTCTATCCAACGGTATAAAGGCCTTGGGGAAATGAACCCTGGGCAATTGTGGGATACCACGATGGACCCGGAAACACGAAGCCTCTTACAGGTGACATTACAAGACACCACCGGCGTCGATGAGATCTTTACCATATTAATGGGAGATGAAGTCGAACCTCGTCGAAACTTCATTCAGCAACATGCGCTTGAAGTGCGCAATTTAGACGTGTAATAGGAGCCTCAGAACATTCTCATAACTCATAATCCGTAAATGGTTAAAAGCCCGGTAATGATAAACGGAGTTTCTTTCATGTCTGGCTTATTACTTTTCACTTTTAACTTTTCCAAAGCCCATGCCACCTGAAGAACGTCTCACACAAATTGCCATAGAAGATGAAATGCGCTTGTCCTATTTGGACTATGCGATGAGC
Source organism: Nitrospirota bacterium (assembly GCA_029881175.1). GTDB lineage: Bacteria > Nitrospirota > Nitrospiria > Nitrospirales > UBA8639 > Nitrospira_E. The sequence goes on from JAOUNC010000060.1 coordinate 4,542, forward strand.
GTCATTGTCGGCCGCGCCTTGCCTGATGTGCGCGATGGGCTCAAGCCCGTGCATCGCCGCATTCTCTATGGCATGAATGAAATGGGCCTGGGCGCAGCGCGGCCCTATCGGAAGTCAGCGAAGATTGTTGGCGAAATCATGGGTAACTACCATCCCCATGGTGATTCGGCTATTTACGATACCTTGGTTCGGATGGCGCAGGATTTCAACATGCGTTATCCGCTGGTGGATGGCCAGGGGAACTATGGATCCGTCGACGGCGATCCAGCCGCTGCCATGCGATACACCGAAGCCCGCTTGACCAAGTTGGCCGAAGAAATGCTTGTGGACATTGATCGCGAGACGGTCAACTTCACTCCGACCTACGATGAATCCTCTGTCGAACCGGTTGTTTTGCCAGCCCGTATCCCCAACTTGTTGGTGAATGGAGCGGGCGGGATTGCGGTGGGCTATGCCACTAATATTCCTACACATAATTTAGGGGAAGTGACGGCTGGCCTTATGGCCCTGTTGGATCGCCCGGAATCTACCATTCATGAGTTGATGCAATATATCCCGGGCCCGGATTTTCCAACAGCCGGATTTATCTACGGGACACAGGGGATCAAGGATGCCTATGAAACAGGCCGGGGCCTTTTAACTGTTCGTGCCAAAGCGGACATTGAAGTGGATGAACGCACGGACCGCGGACGCATCATCGTGTCCGAATTGCCCTATCAGGTCAACAAAGCCAAGCTCATCGAAAAAATTGCCGAGCTCATCCATGAAAAACGGTTGGAAGGCATCTCCGATCTCCGGGATGAATCTGACCGGGACGGCCTCCGAATGGTCATTGAGTTGAAGCGAAATGAAAACCCTACTGTCATTCTGAATCAATTGTATAAACACACCAACATGCAGACCACCTTCGGGGTGATTATGCTGGCCTTGGTGCAGAATCGGCCGATGGTCCTCAACTTGAAGCAGATTCTTGAAGCCTTTATTGAGCATCGCAAGGAGGTGGTGGTCCGCCGAACCGCCTACGATCTGCGAAAGGCAGAAGAACGGGCTCATATTTTAGAAGGGTTGAAGCGAGCGCTTGAATCCCTTGATGACGTGATTGCCCTTATTCGTCGCGCCTCATCGCCAGAAACCGCACGCCATGGCCTCATGGAGCAATTCGAGTTAAGTGAGTTGCAGGCGAATGCCATTCTGGACATGCGGTTGCAACGGCTCACGCAGTTAGAGCGAGACAAGCTTGCACAAGAATATCGTGAAGTGCAGGAACGCATCGCGTATTTACGCACAGTGTTGAGCTCGGATGAGATGGTTCGGGATATCGTCAAACAAGAAATTCAAGAGATCCAAGAGCGCTACGCTGATGATCGCAGGACCCACATCGTTCCGGTCGAAGCCGAATTGAATATGGAGGACCTGATTGCAGAAGAAGAAATGGTCGTCACCATCACCCATGCCGGGTATATTAAACGCAATGCCGCATCCATTTATCGGGCACAGCATCGTGGGGGAAAAGGCAAAGTCGGGATGGGCGTGAAAGAAGAAGATTTCGTCGAGCAGATTTTCACCGCCTCGACACACGATTTTCTTCTATTTTTTACCGATGCTGGACGGGTGTATTGGCTAAAGGTCTATCAATTGCCGGATGTGGGCCGGGCAAGCAAAGGGAAGGCCATTGTGAATGTGTTGGCCTTGAATCCAGGCGAACGCGTGACCGCGACCTTGCCCGTTCGAGTCTTTAGCGAAGATCATTTTGTGGTGATGTCCACCGAAAAGGGGTATATCAAAAAAACCGATCTTTCCGCCTTTAGCCATCCGCGGCAAGGCGGCATTATCGCCTTGACGTTGGAAGAAGGCGACCGGCTCCTGGGTGTCGATATTACCGATGGAACGCGCGATATTCTGTTGGGCACTCGATTAGGGATCGTCATACGTTTCCGTGAAGAAGATGTCAGGCCTGTCGGACGAACGGCGAGAGGTGTGCGAGGGATTGCGTTGGGGAAAGGCAATGCCGTTATCGGGATGGTGACGATCACAGGCGAATCGCAGTCGTCCATATTAACCGTGACGGAACGGGGCTATGGCAAACGTACGCAGGTTGAGGAATATCGCACACAATCTCGAGCAGGCAAGGGAGTGATTAGCGTCAAAGTGACGGAGAAAAATGGGCCGGCCATTTCCTTCCATCAAGTATGGGATACGGATGAAGTCATGCTCATATCGGCCGAAGGCATGATTTTGAGGGCCCGCATGACGGACATTCGTGAAATCGGGCGCAACGCTCAAGGGGTCCGATTGATGGACCTTCCGGAAGATGATCGCCTTGTCGGAGTCGCAAAGCTGGCTGAAACCGACGACGAGGACGTTTCTGAAATACCCGGGGAGGATATCGCGGAGCCTTCTGATTCTGATACTGAAGCCAGTGATTAGGAGAAGCCATCGGCAAGAGAAAATTTCACTGTTTCTCTAGGTAAGTTACACGTCAATGTTACCATGGCCTCATGAAGTCCAGGAAAAAACGGTTAGACCCTATTGTCAAAATAGGGTTAGGCATCTTGCTAGGAGGCTTTTGTCTCATTGCCTTCGGTATGTATCTCTCCCGCCCGGATCGGTCTATTCCACCCTATAGTGTTGGCTCCCAAGAGGGAACGTTAGTAGCCCTTCATTTGCCGTCCTGGACAAGCGATCCTGAAATTGAAAGCTTAATTAAACGATTTGGCGAAGTGGGCCGAACCACGCGGGATTTTGCGCCCATGAAAATCCGACCCACGACACCTCAAGATTCACATGGGCGCTATCACACGATTCAAATCATTATTTTTTCAGATCCTTCCTGGACCGAACCGGATACTTTCCAGCGATATGTCGTAGGCGAAAACGAGCAGGTGCCCACATCGGAAGACCAGGAATTTCGTCAACAATTTGAAGGCAATGTTCGAGCGGGTTATTGGGCGAATGAGACTGGCCAAGCTGGATGGATCGGCCCATGGAATCGAAGCCAGTCAAAAGACCGAACGCTGACCATGCAATGGGTCTTCCAAGAATCCTGGGCACAAGCCGGCACCGGGGCTATGTCTTCTCAAGAATAGGAGGCGGGGGTTGCTGCGAGAGCGCTTTGGTAATGGTCTGAGCAAGCGAGACTTGGAGAGCCGGATCAGTCAAGCATTTCGTTAAGGCGGTCGCAAAGGGCGAAGGCAAAATCGGAGGATCAGTCGAGACAGTTGTTGGGCCTGGGACCGTAGGGGAACGTCGTTCTGGAAGTGAGCCAATGCGCAAGATCACATCCGTGAGCCCAAGATCGGGGAGAATCGAATGAATGGCTTCCAAAATGGTTCCTTTTAAAAACACCAGTTGTTGAAGCCATATCGAATTATCCGCCACCAAATGCAATTTTTGATAGCGAATGCTCTCCGGATAGGAATGCTTAGCAATGGTCTGACCCACCAATCCTTCCCATTCCTGTTGTAACCGGAACTCAGACATTTTCAAGGCCAGTGCACTGCCCTTGGAAACATCTTGAAGAACGGCCTGGATCGATTCAAACGCATGCATGATGGCCGTATTGTAACGAAACAAAACCGCAGATTCACCAATGATTTTTTACTGCCAATTTCCCCGAACATGTCATGGGGGTTCCCATTACAGTTCCCTATTAGGCAAATAGGGCTAGGGGGTTCAACCTAAAACGGTAGTTGGCAGGGTCGGAACCTTTCGACAGGCCCACTCCGCAGGCTGCTCAGGGCGAACGGGCTCTTCACCATTTGGGTGAATGCGACAAATACCGTTCGTGCTGAGCTTGGCGAAGCATAGGCGGTGTTTCACCACAGCAACTGCCGTGTTTTTAGGTTCAAGAAGCGCCTTAGGCAAGATCCTTACTCCCAGTAGGTGGGAGTCATCAGGTATACTACGTTATGGCCAAACAGAAAAGTGATCCTAACAGCAAAGTCGTCGGCACCAATCGTAAAGCCACCTATGATTATTTCATCGAAGAAAAAATCGAGGCGGGTCTGTCCTTAGTTGGCACTGAAGTCAAGGCCTTGCGTGAAGGCCATTTGAACTTGCGCGATAGTTACGCTTCGATCGGTAACGGCAAAGCCGTGCTCCATAATTGCTATATTGGCACCTATAGTCATGGCAATCAGATGAACCATGAGCCGTTGCGACCTCGAACGCTGTTGCTCCACAAAAAAGAAATCAAACGGTTAACTGACAAGGTTCAACAGAAGGGACTCACGGTTGTGCCGCTTCGCCTGTACTTTAATGATCGAGGACGAGCGAAGTTGGAACTGGCCCTCGCACGGGGGAAGAAAACCTACGACCGACGAGAGACCGTGAAAAAACGAGAAGCTTCCAGAGAAATCGACCGCGCCATGAAAGACTCACGTGCGTAAATTTCGTGCCTCTTGGCGTCTTCGAACGAGAAAGATGTGTCCCCCATCATGGCAGCGTTAAAAATATTTTCAGCGGAATTTAAAGCGAGTTGCGGGACGGTGGAACAGTTTCTCAAGCCGACTCTTCCCGAGGTGGCCATTGTTGGCCGTTCGAATGTGGGGAAATCGTCAACGATCAATTGTTTGGTCAATCACAAAGGCCTCGCGAAGGTTGGTAAGACGCCCGGAAAAACACAGACCATCAATTTTTTTCAGATTACCACGAGTGGCCCGAAGTTCATGTTGGTTGATCTCCCGGGCTATGGGTTTGCCAAGGTGCCTGATCGGGTTCGGGTACTATGGGCTCCGTTAATCGAAACGTTTTTCAAAACCAGAGAAAATCTGCGTGGGGTGATTATGCTGGTGGATTCCCGAAGAGTCCAAGATTCTGATCAGGAGATGATGGCCTGGGTGAATCGACTGAACATTCCCATCATTCTGGTGGCCACAAAGGCGGATAAAGTCCCACGCGGGAAACGACAGGAAGCCACTCGTCAACTGCAGGAAGGGCTAGGAGTTGACGAAGTGCCCATCTTTCTCTCCGCCTACACCGGAGAAGGCAAACATCAGGTCTTAGGGCAACTTCGAGAGCTGTTGGCTATTTAAACCTAGAAACCGCAGTTGGATCACGAAAGCCTGCACAACCTCTTCACGCACCTAGAAAATCATAAAAATCTCTCATCACCCATAAGGTGACCACGAGTTGTAAACATTTCCTCCGCACATCAATAGCTTGCACAGTTTTTTCGCGTCCCATTCCCGTTTCTAGGTCAAAGCTTCACGTCGATGAAGGCTTTTTTCTTAAGTTCCTTCAGCCATTCACGGTAGACCTCTTCGTTTCGTTGCTTGAATAGGCGGGTTCTGATGCTAGGCTCTACTTGTTCAAAAGGAATGGGTTCGGACTCCTTTATGTCTTGGACATAAAGCAGGTGTACTCCCAAACTTGTCTGAATGGGAGCAGACAAGGTTCCAGGGTGGAGGTCTTTAATCGCCCTGTCCAGCGGCGAGAGCAAATCTTTCTCTTCCACCCACCCTAATTCACTCACAAACTGTGTATGTTGGGCCGCAAGGTCTTCTAGATCGGTTTCCGGTTTCCAATCAGCATAGATGGCCTGGGCTTTTTTTGTCGCGCGCGCGCGTTCGTATTCACTCGAGGTCTCCCAAAAAATTTGTTTGAGACGATGTTGTGGCGGGTTGCGGAAATCATTGAGATTTGCCTCATAAAACCGGCGGAGTTCTTCGTTTTCGACGACAATGTTTCGACGCACCTCGAAGTCGAAGAGTTTCTTCAGCAATAGTTCCTGGCCAAATTCTTTTTCGGTTTGCGTCGGTGGCAAGGGGGTCCGTCGGAGAGCGGCATCAATTTCGTCTTGGGTGACCGAGAGCCCTTTGGCATTGGCTTCCTGA
>JAOUNC010000442.1 GCA_029881175.1 Nitrospirota bacterium
ACGAAGAAATGGAAACCTTTGCGGTACTTGCCTCATTGGAACTGCCTCTTCAGGCCAATTTAACCTTTCCCTTGAAATTAAAAATTGATCCTGTGGAAACCGCAGACTTGTTGCGGCGGCATCTCCATTTGCCTAAGGGCGCAGCGATCACGGTTGAGCCTCGCCTGTTAACTGATACCACCCTTGATTACTTGAATTTGGAAAAAGTGCATGAGCATATTTCCAACCAGGCTGAAGGTGGACGTCGTCAAACGATTGCTGCCCGATTGCATCCTCCTGTGGAGGCGACCGCCTTTTTGTTTTTTGAAATTCTTGGAGTCCCGGATACGGCATTGCCTGAAGCGCTGTCAGAAAGCGACTGCCAGGCGATCATGGATGGATTGGTGGCACAATGTCCGGAGGTGGCGAAGGCGCCACAGATGCTGGAATCGCCCAACTATGCGGCCTATGCCTTGTTCGACGCGCAAAATGCCGTACGGCTTCATCGTTTAGCTGATGAGACGGCTGCAGTGTGGCATGACCTGGAAGGTCCTGTCCGGAGCCGAACGGTGGTGCATCTGCATACACAATGTGGCAATGGGGTCTATATGCCGGTGTGGACTGATTTGTTCGATCCGGATCTTCCGGAAGAACATGGGCCCATCTGGACCTCTCCGGATGTGTGGGTTTTTACAGCGGATCTGCCTATCGAATGGCCTGGCGAAATGCTGACCAATCGATTGCTAGCCGAGGGGTGTACGCGTTTTGAAAATCATATTGTCGAGGCCCCCGACAATTAATATTGAAGGGCCTGCAGGTGAACGGCATCGTTCCGAGGAAGACTTCCGGATTTATTGTCCCGCCGCAATCCGTAACCGTTCCACAGTTTTTGAGGGCACATGGAGTGAGCCTCGGCCCTTCCCCAGAGTAATGCCAGGCTTGAATGTGCCATGAAAATCACTACCTCCTGTCATCAATAAGTCAAACTGCCGGGCGAGTCCAAGATTGAAAGAAATTTGCCGCGCTGAAAAGGTGCCATAAAACACTTCCAAGCCTTGTAGCCCCTGTTCGACTAAGGTTTGGCAGGAGGTGATGCTCTCGGCTTTGTTCCATCCTTCCCAATAGGGATGGGCTAATACCGGGATTCCGCCAGCGTCAATAATCCAGGTGATAATTTCCTGGGCTTCCGGGACATCGCGTGGAACATAGGCGTTTCCTCGTGAACCCAACAAGCGTTCAAAGGCCTCTTTCATATCTTTAACATGGCCCTTTGTGATCAGGACCTGGGCAATGTGAGGGCGGCCGATCGTGCCGGTCCCGGAAGTCGCTTCAACTTCCTCAAGTGAAATATCCATTCCCAAAGTGTGGAGCCGGTCCAGTATTTGAAGGATCCGCACATGCCGTGTTGCACGGAGGGCTTTTAGCCTTTTTTGAAATTGAGGATCCGTCATATTGATAAAATAGCCTAAAATATGCATTTCTTGACTTTGGAACTGCGCACTCAATTCAACGCCAGGAATCAGTTCCAGGGGAAAGTCTTTCGCGGCTTCTATGGCTTCAGGTAAGCCCTCTGTCGTGTCATGGTCGGTGATGGAGAGAATGTCGAGGCCTTGTTGGTTTGCGAGTTCGACTAATTCGGTGGGAGAAACGCTTCCATCCGAAAACGTGGTATGTGTATGAAGGTCAATACGGCTCATCGTGTTTGGAGGTTCCTATGGTTTGCGAGCCAGAGCCCGTGCCGTAAAGGCTCGATTGGTCTGTGAGCTTTCTGCATGTTCGCCTTCATCGTAATGAAGAATGTGACAACCCTGAAGGTGTGTGAGTAATTCATTCGTTTCTAGGCAAAATTCCTTTCGGCGGGGGTGTTGTCGCCGAAGATGGTTTTCAAGAAGAAATGTTTCATAGAGGATAACACCTCCAGGTTTGAGTGCGTTGAGTAATTGAGGAAACAGCGGACGATGGAGGTAAAAAAAGACCAGGATGACATCGTATGTTTCCGTTCCCAGGTCAGGAGGATGTTGGGCATCCATCTCTAAATCAATGCATTCGGTCGTAAGGGGTAAAAGACCTGCCTCCCTGGCTTGAGCCTCGAGGCAATCCAGGGCTTCACGATTACGGTCGATCCCGTGAACAGTAAATCCATGTGTGGCCAGAAAGTACGCGTGGCGACCTCGTCCTGTGGCGACATCCAACACCTTGCCTTGTGGTAATCGTGGAAGTTGTGCGATGAGAAAAGGCGACGGGGTACCGAGTGCGGTTTGAATAATTTCCTGCCGCGATCGTATGAGGTGTATTCCGACCGAGCCGGTGAAATCCTTCATGGGGGGGTGAATCTTTCTCACCCATATTTTTACGTGCGTCAGAGGAAAGCCCTCAAAGAGCTTTTGACAGAGATGCTCGGTCAGTGTTTCGAGAAGTGCAAATGGTTGACGTTCGCCAGTATCTCGCACACATTGCGTGATGGCGGCGTAATCAATGGTATCCGCCAGCTGGTCGCTCTGGAAGGCGCGTTCATTTCGACATCGAACGGTCAAATCCACAACAATGGGCTGGGGCTGGCCTCGTTCCGTTTCTGTGACCCCACATCGAGCCTGGAGCTGAATGCCGGTGATGGAGATTGATGAAGCCATGAATCCGCCTGTCAAGAGCTTGTGAATGACCGGAGGGATCCTCGTTGTGTGGTGATGGCAAAAAGCCCCACCAAAAAGACTCGTACGAGGAGAGC
>JAOUNC010000441.1 GCA_029881175.1 Nitrospirota bacterium
CGGTTTCAGGGAGCCGAAAGATGACATTCTGATTGCGCATTTGATGAATGAGCTCATCGACAATCTCATGATCCAGAAACTCCAGGGGGCGTTCACGTTGATCAATCACGGTCACTTCCGTTCCCAGAGCAGCGAACATGGATGCATATTCCAACCCAATGACGCCGGCTCCAATGACAACCATGGTTCGAGGAATGTGGCTTAATTGAAGGATGTCGTCACTATCAATAATGACCTGGCCGTCGGTGCAAATTCCTGGCGGGGGAGCAGGAATCGTACCGACCGCAATCAGAATATGGCTAGCTCGAAGGGAGATGGTATCTGAGCCTGACCGAACTTCGATGGTGTGAGGATCTTTGAAAAACGCGTCACCGCGAATCAGTGTGATATTATTCCGGCCCAATTGATTTTCGATGATTTGAGATTCCAGCCTAACCATATGATCGACCTTGTCCAACAATTCTCCCATGGTCGGAGGTGCGATGGATGGGAACCCTAATCCTTGGCTTTCCCCTTGTGAGGCCTTCAAAGACAGCACGGCTTCACGAAATGTTTTGCTGGGAATCGTTCCAGAAACGACACAGGTACCTCCAACAGCCAGGCGCTTTTCAATCACGGCCACCCGGAAACCGAGTTTGGCAGCTTGAACCGCAGCGCGTTGCCCGGCAGGTCCGCTGCCGATGCACAAAAAATCAAATTCTTTCGTGATGGTCATGCAGGTTCCTCCCTGGTCGCCAAGGAATGTTCGACGACAAGGTCTTTATTGATAAAAAAAGTGGGACAACCGATTGAATTCTAAGATCTGTGTCCACAAGCACCATCATCCCGGGACATTCTTCGGCACATTTCCTCTTCAGAGTGAGATATCTTTGCGGAGAAAAATTTCGAGGAGACCCCATCCACAACAACCAGTTTGGGATGACCGATCAGCACGCGCGAGCCAGTCATATTTGAATAGTTTGGCTCGGTGATTTTTTTTCGACATAGTAAACCGGAGCTTGCATCCCTTCGGAAAATTATTGAATTCCCTCCTCCAAGCTAACTAAATCTAGCGCCCACAGTAAATCTTCTGCCGACAGATTCGTTCGACCCAATGTGAGGTTTTCTAACAGCACAGCGTCAAAGAAAGTTAAATGTCTGTTTAAATCCAGACCACGAATTTCATTCACGATTTCAGAATGAAGTCCACAGATATCCCTTCCATTATAGCGAATTGTACCGTGCGGTGGATAATTCAGCTTCGCGGCTTGCCTCCCTTTGCATGGGAGTGGAGCGTTCGTAAAAATATCATCCATGACTCATGCTCTTACTATTTTGACCATCTCAGAGTTAAGGCGTGCTTGCAAGATTTGAAGATGCATAACGCCTGAAGCCCATGAATTTTTGGGTGAGATGATATCCTTCAGGCGCGGCCGGTGAGCCACAATCGATTTTTGGCAAACCAGGCATACGCACGACCCATGAGTTTATTGATCATGGGCCGACGGGCCAATCTTGCGAGAGCGCGCAATCCGACCGCCTCCCACATTTCCCGGAACACTTCAACGCCCGTAATGAGGGTTCCATCCGACCACCGGGCATGAATGACTTTGCCCAAATCACATGGACTCAATCCGTGTTCAGGGGAAAGGAAGGACGAAGCCGAAAAGTCAATGAATTGGAGGTGGTTCCTCCGATTGAATATCTTCATTAAATCGATCTCGCGTCGACAAATGGGACATTCTCCATCAAAATACACGGTCAATGGATAGGGTTTTGTTCCCCCGGAATGTGTCATGACATTGGGATAAATATCAGAGGATGTTTGGCAATATCCTTTACAGGCTTTCTTATCCATTCTGCCCCTTACGCCGAAAAAACGTGCTCCCCTTAAAAATTCGAAGCAGATAAAACAACGAAGGGAACAGAAAAAGTATTCCAACCAATAACGCACCTGCGATGAATTGCAGGGTGATCTCAGGAGCGGAGGCATTAAAGACCGTCAGATTAGGGGGAATCAAATACGGAAATTGTGCGATGCCCCATGTCCAAATGGTCAGGGTGACTTGCAGGATGGCACAGGTCCGGCCCCACCAGTATTGCCGTGTCACGAGCATAACGATAGCCGCAATCGTCAAGCTGGCAACACCGAGTTGAATGATCCCACCCCAGAGCCCGGTGGCCAGCTCACCCCAGAGTCGTGGCGCCCCAGACTTTCCCAGGTACAACACGCCTTCTTCCATGAAGCCTGCCAGTAGAGCTGCGACAATGGCTCGTTTCCGAAAGATCTCCTGCAGCTTGAGGTCATGAGTTTCCAGAAGAAGATAGGTGGCTGCCAGATAAGTAAACAGCAGAAGTGTAAACAACCCCATGCTCAACGGAAATGGTTTCAACCATGCTGAGACATACCCCTCAAAAAAGCTGACAGGTTGGACGGAAAAATGGCCGGCAGTAATCGCGCCGACGATTATGCCCAACAGGAGCGGGCTGATGAGGCTGGAGAGGGAAAAGAGTTGGTCCCACCGGAGGTGAATGTCATCATCTTTAATGTCATAGTGACGAAAGGCAAACGCTGATCCACGAAGTACGATTCCGATGACCAGGATGGTCAGGGGAATGTGAAGTGTGGTGGAGATGCGGACATAGGCGGCTGGAAAAGCGGTAAATAATATGGTCACGATCAGAATGAGCCACACGTGATTGGCTTCCCAGATCGGTCCTATGG
>JAOUNC010000443.1 GCA_029881175.1 Nitrospirota bacterium
ATCATGACAACTCTCAATGTACATAGAAACTTAAGCCTTTCACCCACAACAGGCCTGCCCCCGGCAGGCCTGTTCCGAGGGAGCCTATTTTTTCTCGTGGTAGTGATGTCTACTCTTCAAGCCTTTTCGGCATTTGGTCAGACCACCGAACCCGTGCCGGAAGGGATGGTCTACATTGCCACCGCACCAACGATCATCGGAATCGACAAAGATCCCTCCACTTCCATCTCAGGATCCAGGGAGTCTGTCACGATGTATCAACGAAGAATGAACATGCCCTGGTCGAAGGAAGCTTTTCACGATGAGGGTCCAGCACATTGGGTTTTTCTGGATGGGTACTTCATTGATAAATATGAGACTTCCAACCAACAATATGCAGAATTTATGAAGGCCACTGGCCACCCGGGGCCAGCCTACTGGGACGACCCCAGACTGAACAAATCCAACCAACCTGTTGTAGGTGTCAATTGGTTTGATGCGACTGCCTATTGCGAATATAAAGGGAAACGCCTGCCCACAGAAGCGGAATGGGAGCGAGCTGCGCGGGGTCCCAAGGGTTTCAAGTATCCATGGGGCAATGAGATGGACTCATCCAAGGCCAATTACGGGAAGAATAACGAAGCGACACTCCCTGTCGACTCCCTGGCAGAAGGAGCCAGTCCCTATGGGCTCCATCATATGGCCGGAAACGTATTTGAGTGGGTGCAAGACTGGTACGATCCGAAGTTCTACCAAAAAACTCCTCATCCCGCGAATACACAAGGTCCGCTCAAACCAATTTGGATTGGTGGAACGGGAACCTATGTGGATCGCCTCACGGTCGGAGCCAAACGGGTCATACGTGGTGGATCATGGATTGCGGCTGAATCAAGTATCACCTCCACCCATCGTTTTTGGAATCACCCATCCAACAATAGTTATGGAGTGGGCTTGGGATTTCGATGCGCTCAGACTGCACCTGAGTCAGTGAGCGATTCCCTCCGCGTCGCAACTATCGAAGCCATGAAACACATGGGCATGGAAAAATGGAAAGAAGCTAATGAACAACTCAACAAGGCCTTAAGCCTTGATCCTCATAATGTAGAACTGAATCAGATGTCTGACCTCGTGAAAACAAAATTGTGAGACCTGAGATCGTGAACAAGCTAAAACCTAGAAACCGGATTAAAGACAGATTGTACTTCATGCTGTGGATATTTCTCACCGTCTTCATGACAGGGTTGGCCCCTTCTTCAGCGCATTCTTCTGAAGAAGGGGTTACCCAGCTTGAAGCCACTCAATTCATTCGGAACGCAGCCCAGGCCACCGATCACGCGTGGGAGGAATTTCATGCTGCCGCCATCGAGGGGACATTAGCATCTCCTCTCACACAGGTGACCATCGAGGGCCAGTTGCATGAAGTGCGGCGTTTACTCATGGAGGCTCGAAAGGCCGAACGGTCTCAACACTACCAATCCGTGAAAGAAATAACGGAGCAGATTCAAGAAATCACTCAGAACATTATTCAGGCGAGTCGAGAGAGGAAACAATGAAAACATTGGTCACTATACTTGCTCTGCTAGGAGCATGGGGAGGTACTCCAGCAGCGTTCGGAGAGACTCCTGCTCTGATGGAAAAAGATCCAGTGGAGATGGTCAACATCCCTGCTGGCACGTTCATCAGAGGAAGTGCTCCTGGAGAGGGGCGCTTGGACGAGCAACCCAAGCGCAAGATTTACGTGAATAGCTTCGCCATTGATAAATACGAAGTCAGTAATGCTCACTACATCGCATTTTTACAGGAAACGCTTCATAAGCCCCCGTTTAACGTGTACGGTAAAGGCCCACTGACCAGTGAAGAGGGGATCTCCGATCTCCCGGTGGTACAGGTAACTTGGCACGACGCGGTGGACTATTGTTTTTGGGCAGGTAAACGCCTTCCCACCGAAGCCGAATGGGAAAAGGCCGCTCGCGGAAGCGATAACCGGCTGTATCCATGGGGTCAGGAGCCACCCACAACGGAGAGAGCTCACTTTGACAAAGAATGGGATGACAAAAATACGCTGAAAACGGTCGACAGCTTTCCTGCCGGACAATCTTCCTCTGGGGTCTTTCAACTTGCAGGAAACGTCCGAGAATGGACTCAGGACTGGTACGACGCGGAGTACTATGCCCATGCACCTGACAAAAATCCCAAAGGTCCCGATACCGGAATCCTGAAAGTGATTCGAGGAGGTTCCTGGCGAAGTTTTGATACCGACCTTCGAGTGACATCACGCGGGAAAGGCGGATTTGCGCTCAAAACTCATGGCATTGGATTCAGATGCGCCCGTGATATTGGCTCTCAAACGGGAAACGCGACACCATCGGGAAGCTCAGAATAGAAGGAACAGAGATGTCTCACGACCTGAAACACACCAGCCGCATTCGAAATTCTCTATTGATCTGTTTTGTCTTTCTAAGCCTCACGACCTCTGGTGCCAGGGCTGAAGACCAATCAGGTCCTGGGATCCCCTTTCAAACGGTAGCGGATTATATTCATGACATCATAGAAGCCGATCGCACTCTCTACACTACCCATGTGGTCGACCGCATGCAGGAAACCGGAACAGCCATGGCTTCAGAAGGTTGGAAAGAACGAAATGCACTTCCGCTCCCTGCTCAAATGCTCCTACTGTCCGGGGAGAGAGTAAGAAATAAGGGCGGGGGACTCAACT
>JAOUNC010000444.1 GCA_029881175.1 Nitrospirota bacterium
CAGCGGTTCCGGTGAGGAAAATTTCATCGGCAACGTACATCGCATCCCTGGTAAAGCGTTCTTCTACCACTGGAATTTTTTTTGCCCGAGCCAATTGGAGGATCGCATTACGGGTAATGCCATCAAGAATCGAGGTTAAGGGTGTCGTCTTCAGAACGCCTTTACTCACCACAAAGACATTTTCTCCCGTTCCCTCTGCCACGTACCCATCCGGGTCAAGCAGAATACATTCCGCATACCCTGTTTTTTTGGCTTCCCATTTGGCCAAAATGGAATTAACGTAATAGCCCGAGACCTTAGCCCGTGTCATGGACACATTCACGTGATGCCTGGTGAATGAAGAAATTTTGGCTCGTATTCCTTTTGTCAACGCGTCCTCACCCAAATAAGAACCCCACGGCCAAGCCGCAATAGCCAAACACGTTGGATTATCACCTGGATAGATCCCCATGGCGCCATACCCGACATAGGCAATCGGCCGAATATAACAAGATGCCAGTTGATTCACACGAACGGTTTCGATAATCGCCTCAGTGACCTCTTTTTTATTAAAGGGCATGGGCAACATCGTAATATGGGCAGACTCAAACAGCCGGTCGACATGCTCCTGTAATCGGAAAATGGCCGAACCCTGTTGGCCTTCATAACATCGAATCCCTTCAAAAGCCGCCAGTCCATAATGCAAAGAATGGGTCAAGACATGTATAGAGGCCTTCTCCCAATCAACAAACGCCCCATCCATCCATATTTTTTTTGTTGCCGTCAGCATTGGACTAATATTGACCCTTTCATAAAAAACCTAGCAATTTATATGCAAATAGACTTCAGAAAGACTACTGTGAGTAGAGCCTGCATTCCTATGATTACGTGAAGCAAATGATATACTAAAATCTTGACTTAAATGTAAACATCCTGGCAAAATGAATGGTTTGTTAGGAATGTTCTTGTTAAGGAGCAATAATACCATGTATGCGATTATCGAAACAGGTGGGAAACAATACCGTGCTGAACCGCATGGCCTTTTGCAATTGGAGTCCCTCGAAGGCGATGTGGGAGCCATTGTTGAATTTGACGCAGTACGATTTCTCCAAACAGACGAAGCCCCAATTGTTGGGAATCCAACGATTCCTCAGGCGTTGGTTAAAGGAGAAATAATTCGGCATGCTCGCACTCGATCCATTACGGTCTTCAAAATGAAACGCCGCAAAGGATATCGTCGAACCAGGGGACACCGTCAAGGGTTCACCCAGGTTCGGATTACGGAAATCGTGGCACCATAGAAACTATTTTTACGCTCTGGAGACGTACTCATGGCACATAAAAAAGGCGGCGGATCATCCCGAAACGGACGCGATAGTAATCCACAATATCTTGGCGTGAAGGCCTATGCCGGCGAAGCAGTGAGCGGAGGCAGTATTTTAGTCCGTCAACGTGGGACCAAATTTTTTCCAGGAACAAACGTGGGCTTAGGCAAAGACTACACACTCTTCGCCAAGGTCACCGGCACGGTCAAGTTTGAAGGAGGCGCGGCCCGACGTAAGGTCAGCGTGTATCCCACCGCGCAATAGCTCTCCACATTACTTCCTTCTTTTCGCAGCACTCATTCCAGTTTTCTCGTATGAGCCGGGTAAGTTAGGACAGCTATGTTCATCGATCATGCACGCATTTTTGTCAAAGCTGGAGATGGTGGCTCAGGACACTGCAGTTTTCGTCGCGAGAAATTTGTCCCGCGTGGAGGCCCCAATGGCGGCGATGGCGGAAATGGCGGAAATGTTATCTTCGAGGCCTCAAACCGCGTATCGACCCTTCTAGACTTACGCTATCAACGACATTACACCGCCCAATCCGGAGAACGTGGGCAAAAAGCCAACTGCCACGGCTCCAATGGACTCAATGTCGTCATCTATGTCCCCGTCGGAACCTTGGTCAAAATTGAAGAGACTGGTGAAATCCTTGTCGATCTCATTGCCGATGGACAAACTTTTGTCGTCGCCGAAGGGGGAAAAGGCGGAAAAGGCAATGCGCGTTTTGCGACATCCACCAATCGTGGACCACGCGAATTCGAACCAGGAACACCCGGCGTGGAACGATGGCTTAACTTAGAATTAAAGCTCTTAGCTGATGTCGGCCTGGTTGGGTTCCCTAACGCCGGAAAATCCACCCTCATCTCCTCAATCTCTTCTGCTCACCCAGAAGTCGCCAGTTATCCGTTTACCACATTACGCCCCCACCTCGGGGTGGTGGAGTGGGCAGATGATTCCTCATTTGTTGTTGCCGATATTCCGGGGTTAATCGAAGGAGCACATGAAGGCAAAGGCCTGGGCATTCAATTTCTTAAACATATCCAGCGAACTGCCTTACTCTTATATCTCATTGATATCACGGAATGGATTGAGCAAGACCCTCTTGTCACTTTTGAGACCCTGAGGAACGAACTGCAAGCATTTGATCCCACCCTACTTGAACGACCATTTGCTATTGCCGCCACCAAAATCGACTCACAAGGCGATGGCCAGAAACTTCAGGCTTTGCAAGATTATTGCGTCGAACAGCAGTATCGGTGCTTTCCTCTTTCTGCCATCACCAGGGAAGGTCTCCCTGCACTCATAACGTACCTCGGGCAAGCCGTCCTTGAGAATAAAGCTTCATGCACCAGCAAGTGTTAACCACCTGCAAGCGTGTCGTGGT
>JAOUNC010000061.1 GCA_029881175.1 Nitrospirota bacterium
GTTCAGCATCTTCGTCATTCTTTTTGAAGTCCATATCAAACCAGCGACCAGGATATTGCCCGGCCTCGACATCAAACTGGGCATGCACTTCAAAGTACTGCCGCGAGACGAATTGTTTGATCTGTTCCTCGCGCTCCACGACGATGGTTAGGGTGGGTGTTTGAACCCGGCCAACGGTGGTAAGGTAAAATCCCCCGTCTTGGGAGTTGAATGCCGTCATAGCCCTGGTGCCATTAATGCCAACCAGCCAGTCTGCTTCTGATCGGCAGCGGGCAGCATCGGCGAGCGGCTTCATTTGTTCATCATCGCGCAGATTCTCAAATGCTTCGCGAATGGCCTTGGGCGTCATGGACTGCAGCCAAAGACGGCTTATCGGTTGCTTGGCCTTAGTGTGCTGGACAATTAGCCGGAAGATCAGCTCGCCTTCGCGTCCGGCGTCACAGGCGTTGATGATTCGGTCGATATCTTTGCGGTGGATCAGCTTGGCGAGTAACTTGAGCCGGTCCTCGGTTCGGGCGATTGGGTTCAGGTCAAAGTGATCGGGAATGACCGGCAGGTTGGCGAAAGACCACTTGCCACGTTTGACCTCTACGCCGTCGGGCGCCTTGATTTCAAGTAGATGTCCAACGGCCGAGGTCACCACATAGTCGTCATTTTCAAAATAATCCTTCTCGCGTTTCAGTTCGCCAAGCGAACGCGCGATGTCGGCTGCAACAGATGGCTTCTCGGCAATTATCAGCGATTTACTCATGAGCAACCCCTACCGGGGAAGACTCCTTTGGCATCTTTGATGTAAGGGAAATCGACATTCACGCGTGCAGGATTCAGTACAAATTCAGTGTAAAAAATGGCGCTGTCACAATCCGCCTGCCGCGATGTGACCGGTTTTTTGTGTGCTCATCATAATGACGGCGTAGGGTACAGGCAAGTTATGCTTGGTGTTCAACTCATTTTTTCCAGCCGTCGCAATAAAAAATTTTGAGAGCAATAAGGGGTTGTAGCTCCGTGTCTGACAGACGAAAATTGCTAACTTTACTGGTGTTTTTCAACTCGGTCCAACATGAAAACCAGTGGTATATCTCACAAATCTATTTTTTCCACAGAACCGTCGAAATTGTGTTCGAGGTCAATGACTAGCTTGCTCTTCGGAAGATCTTTCAGGTGACCCACGGATGCCATCATTTGGTCATTGCGTCCAAAATATTTGGAGAGGGTTTTGGCTTTGGTGGGCGATTCGACGATGACGAGTGATTTAGCCATAGTGGTAAAGTGCAAAATATTCAAAGGGGTTACAATTACATCTTGGGTTGAAAAAATATGCGGTCGGTCCTTATCGGATATTTGCCCGGACATACTGAAGGCCGGGTACTTGTTTTATAAGTCCTTTAATCTCTAAAGACAAGAGAAGACTCATCACCTCGGATGAAGAATATGGACCTTGAGCGATTAATTCGTCAAGCGAAACGGGTTCTAAGGGAATTCGGTCGAAGACGCTGCGTTCTTCTTGTCCTAATGCGATGGGTGAAGGTTGGCCTTCACCAACATGTTGTGGTATTTCGAGATGATCACGGAAAGACGGTTCTAACATAGGAAGAATTTCTTCCACAATATCCCAAGGTTTTTCCACGAGCTTGGCTCCCTGTTGAATAAGGCGATGAGGCCCATGACTCAGGGGATTTGTGACATTGCCAGGGACGGCAAAGACCTCGCGATTGTGCTCCAGGGCCAGGCGAGCGGTAATGAGAGACCCACTTTTTAAGCTGGCTTCGGTGACAATCACACCAAGTGAAATCCCGCTAATAATCCGATTCCGTTGGGGGAAATGGTATGATTCTGGGGAGGTGCCCATAGGAAATTCCGAGAGCACCGCGCCTTGTTGTTCAATCCGTTGCCGAAGCTTGAGGTGTTCACGAGGATAGGTCTGATCTATTCCGCACCCGAGCACCGCGAACGTTCTCCCTCCTGCCGCCAATGCCCCTTCGTGGGCATCCGCATCAATGCCGCGTGCCAGGCCACTGATGATCGTGAAGCCCAGTGCCGCTAAATCTCCGCTGAGTTGCCGAGTGAAGGCCCGTCCAGTATGGGATCCCTTCCGGGCTCCGACGATGGCGAGGGCTTGTTGGTCACGCTCCAGTAATTCTCCCGTGTAGGACAAGATAGGAGGAGGATCGGCAATGGTTTTTAGCCGAGCGGGGTATTGAGTGTCTGTCAGGGTGAGGATGGAAAACAGGCCAGCCTCAACGGCTTCTATTTCCCGTTGAATTTGTTTGGCGGTTGTCTCGGGAAGGGGTTGCTGGAGTGAGGCTGCCAAGGCGGGCGACAGATCCCCCGTTGCCACCAAAGCGGAAAGATTCGCTCTGCGAATAGCGTCGGGAGATCCAAATCGATTGATCAGCCGTGTGTAGGTGATGGGGCCGAGACCTTTGACCGCTCGCAGTTCTAACCATCCTTGCAAGGCGGAAGGTCTACTCATCAGCTGCTAGGAAGCTGCCCGAGATTCAGACCGCTGTACGACTTTTCCAACGACCACAATGTCATATTGTTCAAGGTGTAAAAGGGGATCAGCCTTAAAGAGCACCTGTTGTTGAAATTCTTGTTCTAATTGTTCTATGCCCCCATGCTCGGTATCAAAGAGGAGTTCAATGACTCTGGGGTTTGCCCCCACCACAATGCGTTGAGCAGGTCCACGGGTAATACCAATTCGCCGAATTTCACGAAAAATTTCATAGGCCACGGTCATGGTGGACTTCGTATAGCCTCGGCCTTCACAGTCATTGCACACTTCTGACAGCGTTCGCAAAAGATCTTCCCTCACACGTTCACGAGAAATTTCAATCAGCCCGAGGTCAGAAATGCGGGAAATGCGTGTTTGCGCTTTATCGTTTGCCATGGCCTCTACCGTGGCTTGATAGACTTTCTCGCGATTCCGTTCTCGTTCCATATCAATGAAATCAATCACGATAATGCCGCCAATGCCACGGAGTTTTACTTGATAGGCAATTTCTTTCGCCGCTTCCAGGTTGTTTTTGAGAATAGT
This sequence comes from Nitrospirota bacterium, assembly GCA_029881175.1. Classification (GTDB taxonomy): domain Bacteria; phylum Nitrospirota; class Nitrospiria; order Nitrospirales; family UBA8639; genus Nitrospira_E. The sequence continues at coordinate 3,038 of JAOUNC010000061.1, forward strand.
TTCTTCTTGATCGCGTTTGCCGACAAATCGTCCGGTATTCACGTCGACGACGGTCATGGCTTCGGTATGGTCGATCACAATATGACCTCCGGATTTGAGCCAGACTTTTCGACTGAGTGCACGCGTAATTTCCATTTCAATGCCCAGATGGTCAAACAACCCTTCCTGTTTCTTGTCATAGAAATGAACGCGGGAGGCTTGCTCCGGGAGATATCGCCGGACAAAATCTTTCACTTCCTCGAACTCCGTTTTGGTATCGATCATTAATCGATCCACATTTTTTGTGAACAGGTCGCGGACGATCCGAAGAGGAAGCGAGAGATCGGTATGGAGCAGAGAGGGTGCCGGTTGACAGTTTGCGGCTTTCAACGTGTCTTCCCACAAGGCTGTTAGAAATTTGGTGTCGGATACCAAGTCCTCTTCGGGAACCCCCTCGCAGACGGTTCGGACAATATACCCATATTCTGGTTTTCGGATACGTCGCATCAGGTCTTTTAGTCGATGGCGTTCTTCCTCTTGGGTAATCCGTCGAGAAACCCCAATATGGTCAACATTGGGCATCAGTACCAAAAACCGTCCAGGAAGTGAGACGTAAGTGGTAATCCGTGGTCCTTTCGTTCCAATGGGCCCTTTGGAAATTTGAACAAGGAGTTCCTGACCTTCCTTCAACAGGCTTTCAATCGGGCGAGCTGTTTGGCGTCGAGGGCGTGGCAGGTCTGAAGTTGGTTCATCTTCTTCATGATCCACAAGCGTATCGCCAGGCTCCGTGCCAACTGAGAGGTCGGATACGTGGATGAAGGCCGCTCGATCCAAGCCGATGTCCACAAATGCGGCTTGCATGCCCGGTAAGACTTTGATCACTTTCCCTTTGTAGATATCTCCAACGAAATCTTTTTTTCGAGGCCGGTCGACAAATAATTCTGTGACCACTCGATTGTCGAGGACCGCGACTCGAGTTTCTTCTCGTGTCACACTGATGGCAATTTCTACTCCCATGGTTGTCTCCTCATGTGCACAGAATATTGAGCGAACCGCTTCTGTCCTGCGTAAACAGTTGTGAGTATAGCCGCAAACCCGGACGGATGGTCTTGGGTTCTCTTCTTCGTCGAAGGCGTATCAAGCCTATACGTGGGCCACTCGCTCACATGTTTAAAGATAGTTCGCTCCTGTCTTCTGTGACGTGTTCCTTATCGTAAAAATGAATAATTGGTTGCACTATTGATATTGATCTAAGGGTTTTCATAGACGGAATCATCAGTATCTGAGAGTGAATGCATGTTGATATCGTGCTCCAACATGGTGTCAGCTATTCAGCGTAACACATTTTTCACCATACCAAGTCATCAATGGATTCCGTTCTAATGGTCATTATAGCAGGGATAGCCGCCTTCGCTTGACATTGAGTAGTAATCCCAATGCAGTGAGGTTGACCACCATGGCACTCCCTCCGTAGCTCATCAATGGGAGAGGGATGCCCACGATGGGCGCGAGTCCCGAGGTCATGGCAATATTCACGATAACCCCAAAGCTCAGCATGGCGACGACTCCGACGGCGAGGAGAGATCCTGTGATATCTTTGGCGTTAAAGGCAATTTCCAGTCCCATTAACATTAGAATGACATATAACGCTAAAATGATCACTGATCCCAAAAAACCCCATTCCTCCGCAAAGACGGCGAACACAAAATCTGTATGCCCTTCGGGTAGGAACTTAAACTGCGTTTGCGTTCCTCCGTATAATCCCTTCCCTAACAATTGGCCAGAGCCAATGGCGATGCGCGATTGTAGACCGTGATACCCTTTCCCGCCAGGGTCTGAACCTGGATCGACAAAACTCAAAATTCGATCTTGTTGGTAGCTATGAAGAGATCCCCAGACGCCTCCCCAGGCAAAAGGAAAGAGCATGAGTGCCGCTAAGACCACGAATCCGAATGCTTTTGACTTCATGCCCACAGTCAGGACGATGACGATAAAAATGGACAGAAATCCTAAGCTGCTTCCCAGATCAGGCTGTTTGAGAATGAGCAAAAATCCTGGCAGAACAATCAGTCCAGGAATAATCAGGCGCCGCAACCACCCTTTACGGCTGGCGGCTCCATAGTAGGAGGCTAATGTGAGTATCAATGGGATTTTAATAAATTCAGAGGGTTGAACCATAAAGGAGCCAATTGGAATCCAGCGCTGAGAGCCTCGACTTGTTTTTCCACTAATGACGACAATAATGAGCAAGATGAGTCCGGCTCCATAGAGCACGTAGGAAAATCTTGCGAATTTGTGGTAGTCGATGCCTGCTGCGACGAGGAAGGCCAATGTTCCCACCACCATCCAGGTGACTTGTTTGAGATAGATGGGGAATTTCGTGGCGGGTCCGGCATTGGTCACACTATAAATGGAAAGTATTCCAATGGAGATGATGGCGGCAATGATGCTTAAAAAACACCAATCAAAGGCGTCAGGCCCCCGGCGGTTCACATTGTTGTTCATGAATGACATGTTGGCTATCGTGTGTGGTGCAGGTGATCGGGGAAAGGGTGCTTATAGTGCATTAAGGTCTTGTGGGGGTCCAAAGTTTATATAGGCTTCAATCAGCGCTTTGGCCAAGGGAGCGGCAGCCGATCCTCCATGCCCCATATGCTCGACGATGACCGCCACGGCAATTTTAGGTTGTTCCACGGGGGCGAAAGCCACAAACCAGGCATGATCGCGATGTTTTTTGGCGATTTCAGTTTTGTCATCATCATCTTTGAGGGCGATGACTTGTGCTGTGCCGGTTTTCCCGGCAATGCTCACGATCGAGGATTGGGCGAGTTTGGCTGTGCCTCTGGTGACTACCGCTGCTAAGCCTTCCTTGATGTCGGAAAAGGTTTTGGCTGATATCGGTAATTGGTGTGTGGGTGGTTCCGGCTCCTCTTTAAGATTCCCTGTCCTTCTGAGCCGGATCCCCTTCAGGAGCCGAGGTTGCACCACATGTCCATTGGTTGCCACGATGGAAACGGCTTTAGCCATTTGAATCGGTGTCACCGATAAAAAGCCTTGACCAATGGAAATAGAAATCGTTTCCCCAGGATACCACCGCTCTCCTCTATTCTTTTGCTTCCATTCTGAGGAGGGCACTAAGCCGGCTCGTTCTGAGGGTAGGGCTATGCCCGTTTTTTCCCCCAACCCAAATTGTCGAGAATAGGCGGCAATGGGGTCAATGCCCATTTGATTCCCGACTTTATAAAAATACACATCGCAGGATTCGGCAAGCGCTTTGTTTAAAGCGACAGAGCCATGCCCCCCACGTTTCCAGTCACGAAATACCCTTCTCCCAAAAGGAAAGGTTCCGTTGCAGGTGAGGGATTCCTCCGTCGTCATGGTCTTTGTCTCCAAGAGCGCGGCAGCCATCACAATTTTAAAGGTGGACCCTGGAGGGTATTGGCCCTGAATGGCTCGATTGGTCAGCGGGTGTCGAGCATCTTGGAGTAATTGTTGCCAGGCTTGTGGGCTGATGCCTCCAGACAAATCATTGGGGTTAAACCCTGGTCGGCTAGCTAAGGCCAGAACATCGCCATTCCACGGGTCAAGGGCCACGATGGCTCCGGATTCTTCTCCGAGGAGATCTTCAGCCAATCGCTGGAGACGAATATCGAGGGTTAAGTAGAGATCGTCACCGGCCAGGGGAGGCTGGATGGAAAGGGATCGCTTGGGGTAGCCGAAGGCGTCGACTTCAATGACTTTTTGCCCGGTTTCACCCAATAAATGGGCATCCAATGTTCGTTCGACACCGTGCTGGCCAATGACGCGACCAGCTTGCAGGTCCACGAATTCTGGATTTTTTAACTGGGCTTCAGAGATTTCGCCAACGTACCCAATCACATGGGAGGCATAGGTGCCGAGTGGATAATGGCGTTGGTATTCGGGTTGAATCGCGACGCCGGGCAATTCTATGCGATGTGATTCGATTAATGCGGCTTCTTTGAGGCTGAGTCCGCTTTTAATTTTTACCCGCCCACGCCGATATTTTGGGGAGAGTTTGTCGGCTAACGTGTCCATGTTCAGGTCGACATAATGGGGCAATTGGGCCATAAGCGCGTCACGGTCCTGGACGTCTTCCAGTGAAACATAGAGTTGAAAGCTGGGGATATTGTTTGCGAGGAGTTCGCCATTACGGTCATGAAGAAGGCCTCGAGCCGGTTCGAGCACAATCGATCTCGTCCGATTGTCTCGCGCCAAATCCTGATAATAGGCCCCGTCTCGAATTTGGAGTTGCCAGAGTCGTAAACCTAAGAGGACTAAAATCATCAATAAGCCGACTTTCAAAAAAACCAGGCGGCTCTGAATGTCGGCCAATTCGTTCGCTTGGCGTGAGGTATCAAACATGAAGGTGTATCGCGACGATATGCTGGTAACGCTTCCGAGGGAACGTAGAAATTAGCGGCGTCCTTGAATAAAGTGTACCACACCCAACGAATTTCGAAGCATGTGTGTGAACCAAAAAAATCCGGCAGCGAGGAGGCTGTTATACAGCGCCTGCGGGCCCAATATTCGAAAAATAGCCCGAAGCGCCTCTGGCCCGTCAAGCTCCGGATAGGCCATGATCAGAGACGCCAGGCCACATCCTAACGAAAGGGCCAAGGTGACAATGATGACCGCTAAAGTGGTCACCGTTGAGATGGTATGGGCGGTCATGCCGGCTAAGCCTCCTGCCAGGCCCTTGAGGATCATATTAATTCCGACACCCCCTGGGGCTAAAAGATCTTGAAAGAGTCCCACCATGAGCCCGAACAAGAATCCTTTGTATTCATTCGTGAAAAATCCTAAGAGGCAAGCCAAGACTAAGCATAGGTCGGGATAGATGCCGTTAATCGCGAGCATGGTGCTGAGGGTGGCTTGAGCCACCACGGTTCCAAGACACAAGGCAATTTGTAAGGCGATGATCATGGCAAGTGTTGTGGAACAGGAATCATGCCTTCCGATTCTTCGGATTCTTCGGACGGCGGGGACTCAGCTGAGATCGTGGGCTGGAATGAGGTAATCACCAAGACCCCTTCAAGCTTTGAAAAGTCAACAATTGGGGTGATTTCTCCAGATTGAAACAAGTCTGTGGCCGCCTTGGTGATTTGTTGAATGTGACCAATGTGTAGTCCTCGCGGAAAATCATCCGTGAGCCCGGATGTCACGACGGCATCACCGACTTGGACGGGAGAGAGTGGGGGAAGATATTTCATCTGCAGGGTTCCCTGTGGCGTTCCCTGAATAATGCCTTCATCACGACTGGTTTGAATCATACCTGTAATTGCGACATTGGGGTCTGAGAGAAGGAGGACAATTGAGGTGATGGCGTTCACCCGGATAACCCGTCCAACCACACCTGCATGTGTGATGACCCCCATTTCTGCATGGATCCCGTCGCGTGTGCCCTTGTCAATGACGATTGCCCGATACCAATTGGAGACGTTCCGTCCGATGATACGAGCGGACAGGGTGGTCATGGGAGCAGTGGTTTGATATTTTGAGAGTTTTTCGAATTCCTTGGCAAGAATGGCTTGTTCTCTGAGGCGGTTCTGTTCTCCTTGTAATTGCTGAATCTCTTGTTTCAGGCGTTGATTGTCTTCCCACACATGCTGGAGTGCAATATAGTGGTTCCAGGTCTCCCCCACCGAATCCTGGATGGCGGCCACTCCGTGAAGCGGCCCTTCAAGAATCAAGGCCATTGGCCCTCCCATCTGCCCCAGCCATTCCTGTGCTTGCCGTGGCAAAAATAGCAAAAGAACTAGCAGGAGGATGAGGCCTCCGGCAAGGAGGCGTCGGAAGCCGGTGGAGATGGGAAATGAGGTATGTTCGGGTCGAGGCATGAAAAAAGGCCGCGTTTAGTGGGTCAAACTAGAATAGGTCGAGACTTTCCGAAGCAGCGTTAATTCTTCCAGTGTTTTCCCAACCCCCATCACCACTGAGGTTAATGGGTCATCGACCGTGACAATTGGCAAACCGGTTTCTTCTCGCAGTCGATCATCCAGTCCTTGAAGCAAGGACCCGCCGCCGGTGAGAACAATTCCCCGATCAATGATGTCTCCGGCCAATTCCGGAGGGGTATGTTCCAGTGCCAATCGTACGGCACCAACGATGGTGCTAATGCAGTCGTGCAAGGCTTCTCGAATTTCTGTGTCATCAATGAAGATGGTCCGTGGAATACCAGACACGATATCCCGTCCTTTCACCGCCATTTGCTTTTTCTCGCGGAGGGGAAATGCTGACCCGATTTCTATTTTGATCCGTTCGGCCATATGTTCCCCGATGAGCAGGCTATATTCTCGCTTCAAATGGCTTATGATGGCTCCATCGATTTGGTCGCCGGCAATGCGAACGGATTCACTGTAGACGATACCGCCTAGGGAAATCACCGCTACATCGGTTGTGCCGCCGCCGATGTCTACGACCATGTTGCCAAACGGTTCAGTAATGGGAAGTCCGGCGCCGATGGCTGCCGCGACAGGTTCTTCAATGAGGTAGACTTCCCGGGCTCCCGCCAGTTCAGCGGATTCTTTGACCGCGCGTTGTTCGACTTGGGTAATTCGTGAAGGAACGCCGATAATGATTCGTGGCCGGACCAGTGTCCCTCGTGGATGAACTTTTTGGATAAAGTATCGAAGCATCTGTTCGGCCATGTCAAAATCGGCAATCACCCCCTCGCGCATGGGTCGAATGCAGGCCAGGTTTCCGGGGGTCCGCCCCACCATTTTCTTGGCCTCTTCCCCCACAGCGAGAATTTTTTTAGAATGGGCTTCAATGGTCACGACCGACGGTTCGTTGAGGACAATGCCCTGCCCTTTGATATAAATTAGGGTGGATGCGGTGCCCAGGTCGATGGCGATATCATGAGAAAGATAACGACTGAGAAAATTAAACATGGTGGAGCGTTGGTGAGAAATCCCTGCGTGAATTGATAGGTGTGACGATCAAAGGTAGCTGCCGTTTTGCTGATATGTGTCGTTAAGGAATCTTTATTGGAATCGCGTGAGACCGTTTGGGTCTTGCCGACGCTCGGTTGTATGTTTCACACCTGGCCAGAAAACCGTGGAAATGGTTTGGAGGGTGGATGAGACGAGTCGTCGATCAAATCCGCCTTGGGGCTCTTGTCGTGCCAAGGGAAATAATGTAGTGGATGTTCGCGAAGCGCTGAGGGAAAGTATATCAGAAGTCTTAAGAGACCACAAAGATGGGTGAGCAGCCCCAAGAACATCGAAAAATTGGGTTA
>JAOUNC010000062.1 GCA_029881175.1 Nitrospirota bacterium
TTTGGAGGTTGTATGCGGAAGGTGTTCAATAGGGAAGAATCGTGAAATGTTCGAAGAGGAAAAATGGAAGAAGGAACATGTCAGATGGTAGATGTTGCGGGGATGGGGTGGGAGCAGGCATGTGGGTAGCATCCTAGCGTAGATACATTCCAGTTATTTCCATTTTTGTGCCAATTGCGTGGTGATGTTGTTGAGTTCAGTTTGTAGCTCCGCCATGATTTGTTGACTTTCAGGAAGAACGCCTTGGCGCACGGATTGTTCGAGGCTCTGAGCGAACTGCTGAAGGGGGGTGGCTCCGATATTGGCCGAGATACCTTTTAACCCATGTGCGGCTTCAGCCAGTGCCTGTGTGTCTTCATGATCCAGTGCTGTTTCAATGCTGCGGACACAGCTTGTGACATCTAGCATAAACTGATCAATCATTCGCCTGACAAAATCAGGCCCTCCCAGTTCTTCCCATTCTTGGACTCTGGCCGCGTTGAGGGAGCAAGAAGGCTCGTTGTTTGGCCTGATAACATTTTTTGATGTGGTGCATGCGAGTTCCTCTATGCTGGTGGCGCACGGCGTCCTGCCAGCTTCGTTGAGGGCATCATCCGAATTTAAAATGTCCCTAGTTGGCGTGTCAAAATTCCTGGGAAGCCATCGTTCGAGTACCGCAGACAATTCTTCCTGACGAATTGGTTTCGTGAGATAATCGTCCATGCCGGCCGCTAAGCATTTTCCCCGGTCGCCAGGCATGGCATTGGCAGTCAGGGCAATAATGGGAACTCGGGAACAGTGAGGAGTGAATAGTGAGGAGTCAGGAGTTTCAGTAAAAATGGCTTCTTGCCCCTCACTCTTTACTCCTAACTTTTCACTTTCTGCCTTCCTTATTGCGCTGGTGGCGTCAAACCCATCCATTTCAGGCATTTGGCAATCCATGAATACCAGAGCATAGGCTCCAGTCTTCACCGCCTGTACGGCCTCTAGGCCATTATTCACGACATCAGCTGACAACCCTAACTTTTCTAGTAACAACACGATGAGTTGTTGATTGACCGTATGATCGTCAGCCACCAGGATTTTCATGCGTGAGTGGCGTTGGGCTTCCTTGATGGTATGTCGTGTGACCAAAGGTCTGGAGGACGAAAGTGTGGGTGAAGGGGGAAATCCCAGGAGCGTGGCCAAACTGTTATACAAATCGTATTTGTGAAGCGGTTTGGTGAGGTACGCATCAAACCCGGCTTGCTGCGCATCCCAGGCTTCACCCCGTTGGCCAATGGACGTGAGTAAGACCAATTTTAGGCTCGCGAGTAACGGGTGGTTTTTTATGCGCGTGGCTAATTGCATCCCATCGTATTCGGGGAACGTTCGATCAATGATGGCTAAGTCAAAAGGTTCCCCCTCTGCTGCCGCTTTGCATAAGGCCGTGAATCCGGTTTCGGGATCAGGCGTGGTAAAGGTTTGCATCCCCCAACTGGTGGCATAGGAATGTAAGAGATAAAGGTTCGTGGGATTATCATCAATGCAACAGATGCGTAGATCATGCAAATTCGTTCGAGGAGTCCATTCTTCCTGGCGGCTCGTTGGTTGTTTCTGTAAGCGAACGGAAAACCAAAAGAGACTCCAGGCATTTTGTTGGCTTTCGACTCCAATTTCTCCTCCCATGAGATCCACTAATTGCTGGCAAATGGCTAAGCCGAGTCCGGTTCCCCCGAATTTCCGTGTCGTGGAACTGTCGGCTTGACTAAATGACTGGAATAATTTGTGCTTCGTCTCCGGCGCAATCCCCACGCCGGTATCCCAGACATGAAATCGGAGTTCGACGTCAGATGGACCTTCTTCAGCCAATAAAATTTGAACGTTCACTTCACCCTTTTCTGTAAATTTAATTGCATTCCCCACTAAATTCAGAAGGATTTGACGAAGTCGTCCGGGGTCTCCTTTCAGCTTGGTGGGAACATCGGGAAAAATCAATCCGGCCAATTCAAGGGATTTGTTGGCTGCCCGTTCAGCTAAGAGGTCGATACTGTTTTCGACGGTGGTACTCAGATCGAAATCGATGGATTCCAATTCAAGTTTCCCTGCCTCAATTTTGGAAAAATCCAGAATGTCATTGAGAAGAGAGAGCAGCGCTTCGGCTGAACTTTGAACGGTATTGGCTAAAAACTGTTGTTTGGGAGCCAGCTCCGTATCCAACAATAAACTTGTCATGCCGATGATGCCATTCATGGGTGTGCGAATTTCATGGCTCATGGTCGCCAGGAATTCTGCTTTGGCATTTGCGGCTTGGAGTGCAGCGTCCCGGGAGAGGGCCAATTCCTCGTTTTTGATCTGAAGTTCTTCGGCCATCGTCAACATTTGTTGTGCCACTTGTTCCCGTTTGGCGATTTCATCTTGTAGGCGTGTATTTGTATCAGACAATTCTGATGTTCGTTCCTTAACCAACTCGGAGAGATGCCCCCGATGTTGACCTAATTCGTGATCACGGTCCTGAATCTCTTGAAGCATGGCATTGAACCCATCAATCAATGTGCCAATTTCATCGGGGACGTGGGTCGGAGCTCGTAAGGAATAATCCTGGTTCTGTGAAATTTGCGTCGCCACATGTGTCAGACTGACTAAGGGATCCAAAATGGATGTTTGGAGTCGACTAGAGATCATTAGCGCAAGAAGGCCGGAGAGAAGTATGGCGGCGATCGTCACGATGAGGAGATTTTTCAGGTGTTTATTCACCGGCTGTAAATTCGAGCGTAGGTAGATGGTGCCAACATGCTCCTGGTTGAAGATGATGGGCCGAAAAATCTCTACGGATTTCCATGACGCGTGAGTCATGATTTCCTTGGATGTCGTCACGAAATCTGGTGGAGCGCCGGGTTGATATTGCGCGAGAATGTCCCCCTGAGGTGTAAATAAGATGGCTTGCAGAATATTGGATTGATGGCGGAAAGCAGAGAGAATTTCTTGTGCGGTTTCCTGGTCATGGAACACCAGAGCTGCCGAGCTGTTTTCTCCAACCAAGCCGGCTTGGTCTTTCAGCTCCTTAACGAGAGATTGCCGAATTTCGAGCAGATTATTGACGACCAAGGCGGAACAGGCAAAAAGGAGGCTGAGTCCGGAGGTGAGCAACAGGATCAAGAGAAATTTTCTCTTGAGAGACATGTGTTGAAAAGCCTGGTAAATATTGGGGAATGCTATTTTAATCATGGTGAAACTATTTCTGCCAGACGTAGTAATTTCGAACTGACTTTTAATTGGGTTTGGTTGACCACCTCGGGGTTAATGGCGAACTGAACCTTTTGGTCTTTAACAAAAAATTGAACCATCCCACCTTGCCTCATGAATTCGAGGTCTTCACCAAAGGTGAGCACCTCCCCTTTGGCAATATGATGATGCAGGGTTTTCATTTGGGGTGATTCAGAAGCCGCGAAATAAAGCATATGACAATGTTGCAATTCGGTCTTGGAAGGATTCCGATGAATTTCAAAGGGGTGGTCCTTAACGGTTTTTTTCTCCAAGGTTTCCTCTAATATGTGGCCAAAGGGATCTTTGCCCAGGATGCACACTCGCAGATGACCATCTGTCGTCTTGAACGTCGATTCCGGCCATCTCACAAAGTTGGCAAAGTGATAGAGAAATGCCCCTTTGACCTCATATTCCCCTGGGCCATCAGCGTGGCTTACTCCTGGATTCCAGGCGAAGCTGATGATAAGGAGCGTCAGGACCACGTGTAATTGGCATATTCGTGTCTTCACTATTCACCAACGATTTCGTACATCATTCTGGAAAGATACAGTCTCCTGTTGTCATCTTGTCATGTGGGAGTGAAAGAGATGATTTAGTAACTCCACGTAATTTTTCCATAGAAACTACGCTGGACCTCTGTGGGTTGTGTGGCTAAAAATTTAGAGGGGACGGCTTCTGGATGGTGGTTATCCAAAAGATTTTGTCCCACAAGAGAGAGAGCAAGGCCGGGAATAGGCTTCCATCCCAATCGAAGGTCCAGTTCCACATACCCGGCAATATTGGTTGCAGGAAGATTGTCGGACGCCCGAATCCATGAATCGAATTCTAGGTGGAAGGGAAGGGTCATGAGTGATCGAAGTGAACCTTGGTGATGCGGCGTATTGCCTCCGGTCGTATTGAGACTGGAATTGATTGGGCCTTCCACGCTCATGTTGATATAGGTATAGGCTCCTCTGAGGACCCACCAATCCTGTAATTGTAGGTTGTTGGCGACTTCGACCCCAATGGTATCTACCTTCAAATTATTCGCCAGTGTGCCGGTTGGCGGGAGTAAGCTGATGATTTGAGTGCCTCGAACATGATCGTATTGATTGTAAAACCCAGTGATATCCAGGGTGAATCGCTCAAAGGTGTTCAACCGATACCCGACCTCGAATGCTAATAAATCCTCAGACTTAAATTGTTGATTACCTCGAACGACGGTAGGAAATGGTGTGGTGGCGTTGGGTGCAAATCTCAAAAGGCTATTATCTTCCAGCCGTGAAGGGATTCGAACAGCTCGAGCCACCGCTCCCCAGATGGTGTGTCCCGTTAGAGGTTTCCAGAGAAACCGGCCACTGGGCTGATACTCAAAGCCAGTAAAATCGTTATGCGAGAGTTTGGTGCCGAGGGTGAATAGGAGGGTGTCGGGGATGAGCGTGAATTCATTCTGTAAAAATCCACTCAGAAGGCTAAAGGACCGTGAATCCGGGAATGCGGATGTGCTAGAGGTATTTTGCAGATGATCTATCCAATAGCGATATTCCAAACCCCATAGCAGCTCTTGGTTCGAGAGGAATTTAAACCGATGTTGGAAGTCCACATCGAATGTATCAATGGTGGCTTTGCTGCTGTCTTCAAATCGCTCATAGCGATCGTAAAAAAATTGGAGAGCCATGTCCGATTCTGAATCCCAAGTATGTTCCCAGCGGCTGAGAAAATGTCCACCTGACATTTTCACGTCTTCGTTGCCAGTCGTGAAACCGAAGGGAAAGGTGGTGGTTGTGGCCACCGTACTCTGTTGGCCGCCGTCGCCGGTGTAGATCTCTCCCTGAATCATGACACGATCTTGTGTCGCTGGCGTCCAATCGGATCGAAATCCACTACGGAACATGCGTGTGTCATCATGGGCTCCCATCGCGTTATAACTGGTGCCTCGATTGAAATATTTTGAAAAAATTCGGTAATGGAGATTCGAGCCATGGCTTCCCCCCTGCCTCATGGACACAATGCCCTCCTCGTTACCGGCCACTCCGCTGACTAATAGTCCCTGTGTATCTTGAGCCTTTTTTGTGATGATATTGATGACGCCATTGACGGCATTGACGCCCCATAGTGCGCCGCCTGGCCCACGGATCACTTCGATGCGTTCAATGTCTTCTAGGATGGTGTCTTGGGTTTCCCAGGTGACACCGGCAAATAACGGGTTATAGACCGTTCGCCCATCAATGAGCACGAGCAGTTTGTTGGAAAATCTTTCATTGAATCCACGGGCACTGATATTCCATTGATTCTTGCTGCCACGCGCCACTTGAATGCCAGGGACCATGCGAAGGGCCTCTGGAATACTGGTCACGCCAGATCGGCGAAGGTCTTCTTGAGTGATCACAAAAATGGCCGCTGCCGATTCAGACAGTTTTTGCTTTTTCTTGGACACTGAGGTGACCTCTACGGACATCAGTTCTTCCAAGCTGAGCTCAGTCAAATCGATGTTGGTACCGGGATCCGCAGCCTCTCCGGCCGCCGTCCCTGGAAGAAGGAGGAGGAATAGACCGATAAGGCCTATTCTGACATATGTGCCCCAACATGAGTGACGTACACACGATGTTCTTGAACCTACTGTCATACAATCCTCCAAGAAAGATTTCAGCATGATTCTCAGTGAGAAAGACCAATAGCGCTTACCGGAAGCAGCAATCGAAAGAGGGGTTTTCGAAAAGAAGATATGGTTTTGCTTTTCTTTATTGTTTATTCGGTTGTTGAAAATGGGGACTTAAGATTGGGAGATGCCCATACCCACAGCAGTGGGCAGAGATGGAAGGGTGCCCATGATGCCCCGCTATTCTATGGTGGGCAATTAATGGTCAATGTCGTCGTGCTGAGCGAAGAGTTTGGCGAGGGGCTCAGCAGGAATGGAAGGTTTAGGCATGAGATGAAGCATCATTCGAAGGTGCCTTGAGGGCGGTTTCCAGTTTCTGGCTGGTAGCCTGAAAACTCTCCTGAAGGATGGTTCGAAGTGAGCAAGCGGGTGTAACTTCTCCAATCGTGCAAGCAGCTTCAAGGTCGACGGCTATTTGAGCGAGCGCATCGGCTCCCATGTTCCTGGAGATGCCTTTAAGTCCATGCGCGGCTTCCTGGACTTTCACAAGATCCTGGGTATCCAGCCCCTGTTCAATGAGTGTGACACATGCGAGGGCATCCGCCACAAAATTCCGAACCATCATTTGGAGAAATTCACGTCCTCCGAGAATTTCCAATTCTTCCAGCGTCTCCGGGTTGATGAACGGCGAAGGAGAAGAATGGGTTAAAGTAGGCGGAGTGGACGTTTCCGTAGCTGGGGAGGCCAGGGGTTTTGTTTTGGGCAACCATTTAGCCAAAACCTTGGATAACGCTTCAGGGCGAAGGGGTTTGCTGAGATAGTCATCCATGCCGGCTTGGAGACATTTTTCACGATCTCCCTGCATAGCATTGGCGGTCATGGCAATTATCGGAACGTGGACGGACTTGAGGCGTAAAACGTCAGGTGAGTTAGCTTCTTGCGCTTCACTCCTCACGCCTTACCTTTCACGGCTTCCGCTTCACGAATCTTCCGCGTCGCTTCATATCCGTCGATTTCAGGCATTTGGCAATCCATCAGAATGAGGTCATAGGGAATGCGAGAGAGGGCTTCGAGTGCTTCCCGGCCATTGCCCGCGACATCCGCCCGAAATCCCAGTCGTTCGACCATCAGAACGCCTAATTGCTGATTCACTTGATGGTCGTCTACCCCCAAAATTCGAATGGCCTGATGAAGTTGGCGGTCTTTGAGAAAATGAGAGGTGATTAATGGTTGGGGCCCTGCCTGGGTATCTGAGAGCGGTAAGCCCATGACGGTTTCTAGACACGCTTGAAGCTGCGCTCTTCGGATGGGTTTGGTTAAGTAACCAGAAAACCCACATTGTTGGGCGGCTGTGGCATCTCCCCGTCTTCCCAGAGAGGTCAGAAGGATCAGGCGTGTGGCTTTAAGAGTATCATCCGATTTGATGTGTTGGGCCAAGGTAAATCCATCCATATTTGGCATTTCCATATCCAATATCGCTAAATCGAAAGGCGTTCCTGTTTTGGCCTGTTGTTGAAGGAGGGCTAAGCACGCCCTGGGGTCCTCGACCAATGTCCCTTCCATCTTCCAATATTGAAAATATTGTTCTAGTAATTGGCGATTGGTGGCATGATCATCCACGGCACACACGCGGAGGCGCTCTAGTGCCACAGGTGTGTGAGGGGGCGAGAGCGCCTCGTCCGGTTGTTTGGGAAAACGAGCGGTAACCCAAAAGGTGCTGCCTCCCTCCGATCGGTTTTCTACGCCAATCTCCCCGTTCATTTGTTGGACAAGTTGTTTGCAGATGGCGAGACCGAGCCCTGTTCCACCATATCGTCTGGTTGTCGAGCTGTCGGCTTGAGAAAACGGTTGAAAGAGTTTTGGCAGTATGTCGGTGGGGATACCTTCTCCGGTATCGTGAATGTCTACCCGTATGGTGACATGGTCCCGCGTGTCTTCGACAGAGGAGATCTTGATAATAATTTCACCTTCAGAGGTAAACTTGATGGCATTCCCCGCGAGGTTCATGAAAATCTGACGCAACCGTCCTGGATCACCTTGAAGCGCGGTCGGAACATTGGCGTTGACCAAGCCGACCAGTTCTAAATTCTTTTTCCCTGCCGCTTCGGCCAACAACTCCATGGATTCTTCCAATGTGGTTCGAAGATCGAAAGGGATCATTTCAAACTCGAGTTTCCCGGCTTCTATTTTCGAGAAGTCTAGGATGTCATTGATGATCTTAAGCAGGGTTTCACCGGAGGAACGAACCGTTTCCGCAAATTGTCGTTGCTGACCGGAAAGATCTGTTTCCAAAAGCAGGCCAGTCATACCAATGACCCCATTCATCGGAGTACGAATTTCATGGCTCATCGTGGCGAGGAACTGACTCTTGGCAATGGCAGCCGATTCCGCATGCTCTATAGCTTCTCGAAGTTCTTGTTCGTGTTGTTTGCGATCACTAATATCACGCACAATCCCAGTAAAGGTGCGACGATTGCCTAAGATGATTTCACTGACAGCGAGTTCCATTGGAAAGGCAGACCAGTCTTTTCGTTTTCCCACTAACTCTCGACTCTTACCGAAAATCGTGGAAGGGTGGCCGGACAGATACTGTTGGAGATATTCATCATGATGCTCCTGGTGTGGGGATGGCATGAGTTGTGACACGTTCTGCCCAATGGCTTCCTGCGCTGAATAGCCAAACACGTGTTCGGCAGCGCTATTGTAGGATTGGATGATTCCTGCTTCATTAATGGTAATAATGGCATCTGCCGCCGTTTCCACGATTCCTCGAATACGAGCGTCACTCTCTTTCTGAGTCTGTTCTCCTCGTTTTCGTTCAAGGACGCGTCCCAGTTGCGTCCCAATAATTTCCATCACTTCCAGTAAGCGGGGGTTGGGTGTCTCCACTGAGCGAGAGAAAAATTCCAAGACAGCCATGACGTGACTGCCAACCATAATGGGGAAGGCAAAGGCCCCATGGATCCCAAGATTGCCGGCCATCTGAGCCCGTGGGAAATTGCGATCTGTCGTGATATCGGCAATTCATGCGGCTCGTCCTTGTGCCAATACGCGTCCGGGAAGGCCCACCCCAGGGGAAAAAAATGTCTGTTCGGTGCGCATGCGGAACGTGCGGAATTCTTCAGGATTGTCCAGATGCCATAGCTGAGATGGTGTGAGAGTGGATGCCTGTTCGTCTTCACGGAAATACACAGGCGCGACCGGCCATTTCGTATAGGCGCAGAGGAGATCGAGACTTGCTTGAAAGGCCACATCCACGGATTGGGCTTCGTTCGCAGCAATCGCCACGTGTTGCATGAGAGTGATGAGGTCGGTTTCCTGGCGTAAGGCCTCTTCGATTCGTTGTTGCTCCGTGAGATCCCGCACGAACGCGTAAAATGAATAGGTGGCATCCTGGAAAATAGGAATGATGGTCAACTCAATGGGAAATTCTTGGCCGTCATGATGCAGAGCTGTTAATTTGAGCCGCTGATTCACGATTGTCCCTTTTTTCGTGACAGCAAAGCGCTTCAGACCTTCAACGTGGGCCTCTCGGTATTGGGGGGGAATGATTGCGTTTGTGAGCGACTGTCCGATGATGTCCTCCTTTGACCAACCGAAGATGCATGTCGCCTGCGGATTCCAGGTCGTGACGATACCATCGGAGTTGATGCCAATGATGCCATCTAGAGCGTGATCGATGATCAGGCGTATCTCATCACGGTTTTCTTGCAAGGCTTTGATGGCGCCTTCACGTTGTTGGATTTCGGTGTTGACGCGGTCCAACACCCTGTTGTATTCAGTTGCGATTTGCCCAACTTCGGTATGGGCCTCAACGGTGACCGTCCGGGACCAATCTCCTCCTGACCTATGAGTTTCCATATCTCCCAACAAGTCTAAGAGGGCAGTGTTTGCTCCGTGTTCGGTCATATTTAATCCCAGGCGTTCTTCTTCTTCAGAAACTCTGAGGGGAATAGCCTGGTTAATAGACTTTAATATGATAAAGCTGATGCCGAAGGATCATGCAAATCAGGCAATAACACCGGTGAATTGTATGCCGAATTGAGTAAGGCGGTCGTGCCCGGTTCCCCACAGCTCAGTATCCCCTAGTAAGGCCAACGCGAGCGTGCCCCACACTCCTGCGCAGGTATGGGACGGAATGGCCCCGATGACGTCATCCACGTGCCATTGCTCCAAAAGTCGGGTCGCCAGGATATAGAGGACGCCACCTACCCCTCCCACGATTAGTGAACTGGCAGGGGTCAAGTAGGGGGCTGAGGCGGTAATGGCCACCAGTCCAGCTATGATGCCATTGATGACTGATAGAACGTCCGGTTGTTTGGTGACCCACCACGAATAGGCTAGCGCAGCGAGTCCACCTGCTGAACTGGCTAACATGGTA
>JAOUNC010000445.1 GCA_029881175.1 Nitrospirota bacterium
TGGTGTGTTCCGGCCAGGTGGATGAGCCTTGAGGTTAGCGAAGAGGATGGTTATGCCGATCCACATAAGAATCCATGATAACCGGTAAAACAGTGTAAGCCTCTGATATTTCGAGAATGATGGCGGTCCGATTTCGCAATCGAATAGCGTCGTATACTGACGGAGTATGCCAGATCTAGCTCTTATGCTGATCCGTCCAGACATTGTTAGGTGCGAAAGGAAATGAGAAGAAAATGACGAACTGCGCCACTGTTAAAATTCTGGTCGCAGGTCTCGTTGGGGGGTTTATTGGTAATGGGGTGTTGGGCGCCTTATTTTCCATGCCTCCGATCCAGTCGATACTTTACAATCCAGAATGGCAAAGTCAGCTTTTCATAGAGATCACCCCGCAACGAAACATACCGGTCTCGGTTGCTGGCCTTGTCCTATTGAGCATCATCCACGCGTGGCTTTTCAGCGTTCTCATGCCCTCAATACCCGGGAAAACATGGTTGAAAAAAGGCCTCTTCTGGGGGCTAACGATTTGGTTGATGTATTGGTTGTTTCAGGAATGGTTTATTTACAATACGTTACTTGGGGAACCACTTCTCCTGAATGTGCTCGAACTCACTATTTTGATGGTGGGTTCCTTGGTCGAAGGAATAATCATTGCGTGTATTCTGGTGCGCAATCCTGCCGGAAACTCGGAGTAAATGCATAACGCACCTAAGATCGAGTTCAATTTAGGCGGCGGTTCCCTCTGCGTTTGCAAGGGTAATGCACGTGTTATGCCCCTAAAAGATCATGAATGTCCCTTTCTTTAATCGAGTAGGCAGTCTTGGATTGGTGATGGTGTGTGCCTGCAACACCTACGCGGGAGTGCTTGAGGATACTTGTAGCCTGGTCTACCAAAAAATCAGCTCGGGTCCGTATGAAAGTCTGACCAAATCCATCGAGAGTTTTACTGAGGATGGTAAGCACTATCACGGCTGCATTATTCGTTTCTCGGGAAATGCAAAGAACGTGACAGACCGTCAGCGTCCCGATGGCCTCTTTGGCAACTCCCTGTCTTATTGGGGAATGGGAAATTTAAAAGGCCTTTTTGCCTAAACGGAAAAGTACTAAAGCCCCCATTGCGGGGTCAATTTGCGAATTTTGCTGTCTGCCATGCGGGCGTTTCCCCGGTGCGGCGGGTCTGATCGGCCCATTTTTTTCGGATTAGGCCACCATGGGGCGTTCTTGTGGCGTGTGCGGGTGGGCACTGGGCAATGGGGATCGGTCGGCGCAAAACCTGAACCGGACTTCAGACGGGGGAGCTTAGGCTGTTTGGAAGAATGCGTCGAGGCGCGCGGGTGCCCGGGGTGGCGCGCGGGTGGGCAACCCCAGGTGGGCTTGAATAGCTAATTCTAACTCACGCTGTGAAATGAGACCTTCTGCTTCCAGAAGATGGGAACGTTGCAAATTCAGTTGAGCGGTTTTGGCGGCAACCTTCGCCGCGGCCAGGCGCTGTTCGACGCTCTTGATTCGCTTTGACGCTTCTTGAACGCGGGATTCCGCTGATCGAGTTGCGGAATCGGTCAGTTGAGCCATTTCCTCGATCTGTTTCTCCAATAAACGGGAACGAGTTAAGGCGGTTTCCCGTCTTTCCTCCAGAGCTTCAATGGATTGGTCCAGCCTTGAGAGGAGATCAGGAGCCAGAAATTTGGGATCAACGTCCACGAGCTCAAGAACCAGATCCCCTTGCTTGACTATCAAACCTTCGTTGACATGCCAGGTCCCGATGCGACCTTCTAGAGGAGCATGCATCTCTTGTGGCCGGTCAGCAGGAGAATAAGCTGATAATTGCCCTTGCGCCTTGATGGTCTGAGTCCAGGGGACAAAGGCCAGAATCAAGATAAATACCAGAAAAAAGCCAATAATGACTCGTGTGGCGGTATACAGTTTCTTGGGAATCTTCACGGCTGCCCACGATTCAAAATACGCATGACGCTCAGAGACCCGAAGCGAGTGAGGCGTTTGCGGGAAAACGACTTGAGTGGGAGATTGTCTAGCTGGAATGGGAGCAAGGTCCATGTGTTACGTGCTTACAGTGGATGTGCCAATATTCGTCTTACGTGAGCCGACCCAATGATATCGTCTGAATCAACTATGTCGTTTACCCAATTAGCATGTGCCAAGGACATAACCAAGTCTCGTCTCTCCTCAAAGTTAAGCCAAGTGTAGGGCACGTCCTTTCTCCAGATTATCCTTTGTCGCCAACGTCCAATCAACACTTTTTCCCATTGAGGTCGGCACTCTCCAATGCCATGCTCTCGTGGTTCCTTGTGGGCTGCGGTTCTACGGATGTTATGAAGGCTTGAAGCTTCTAGATCTGCGCACGATGCCAGGCGATCCTTTGTTCGATCGTTTCCATTTCATTCCTTAAGTGACCCAACATTCTTTTGGCGCCGTCACGACGGAACCCTTTAGGATCCATATAAGGCTTTTTGGCTAAATAAGCCAATCGGGTCTCGAGTCGTTGGATTCTTTTTTGGATTTCAGTCATTTGTCTTTCGTGGCTCTCTAGAGCAGCCAGATGCGTATCCAAGCTTGTTGGGCCATTGGAAGATGCGCTTGGCAGTATCTGTGAGGGGTTGGCCTCCTTCATGGCATATGGGGTCTAGCCCAACAAAC
>JAOUNC010000446.1 GCA_029881175.1 Nitrospirota bacterium
AAAGCCGCCAGCGGCGTTCTCATCAGTTTTCTGTGCTCACGTACTGGAAGTACGCTCCGCGCGCAAAACTGGCTGCGGCCTTGCTGGACGAACTTTTTTGAACAGCCCAGATGCCTCAGACACCCAACTTGTCTGCGACCGTATTTGCCCTTTAAAAAATAATTATTCAACACTCTCGTCAGGTCGGCTCTAACTTCAGGTTGTGGACGGTTGTTCCTGTCAAAGGGATGTTGGCAAAAAAATCCTCCGCGCCTATGAGCATGCACATATCCGAAATACTGCCTGTATATTCGGCAGAATGCCTGAAACAGTTAAGATTTTCTAGGAAATGAAAAGAAAAGAAGTCCTTAAAAGAAAGGGAAGGATTCCTGCTGGTTGATTCTTGTATCGTCATTGAAAGCGTGGGGCGACGCTGGTCTGGTATTTGGTTGTCCCTCATTCTTGTAGGTTTCTTTGTATTGATAGCAGTTGTAGGGCCAAAAGTGAGTAGGCTAAGACGCAGCGACCGGTGGTGAAAGCCAGGGCAAAACTCAGAAAAACAGTGGGGAGGGGTAGTCCTCGAATCGTAAATGGAATGATGAGGATTGTGGAAGCTACACGCAGACCATCGGGCATAGCTGCTTCTAATCAAGCTTGAGCTTCGTCAGATGTTTTTGCGTCCACATGGAGAGCAGAAAGCATTGGGGCGAGATCTTGTGCGCTGACAGGTCGACTAAAGTAATACCCCTGATACTCCTCGCATTCCAAATGGAGAAGTAATTCCAGTTGTTCCGGTGTCTCCACCCCTTCGGCAACCACCTTTAAGCCAAATTCATGCGCCAAAAAAATCATGGCCGCTACTAAGGCCTGGTCTTCTTGGTTTCCTGGGATGTCCTTCAGGAATGAGCGGTCGATTTTCAGCTCATGAATGGGGAATTGTTTGAGGTAACTTAAAGATGAGTAACCCGTCCCAAAGTCATCCATGGAGATCTTCACTCCCAGTGCCATAAGGCGTTTCAGCGTTTTCGCTGCCTGTTCGGCATTTTCCATGAGGAGAGATTCAGTCATTTCAAGCGTCAAATATTGGGGATTCAGGCCATGATTCTTTAAGGTATCGCTCACAAATTCAACGAGAGTATTGTCATGAAATTGTTTGGCTGAAATATTCACGGCAACCTGAATCCAGACGCCTTGAGCCTGCCAACGGGCCAATTGCGCACAGGCCTCTTTGAGCACCCAATCACCCATGGGTTTGATCAGACCAGTCTCTTCAGCTAACGGAATGAATTGATCGGGATACTTGAACTCACCATCTGGTTTCTGCCAGCGTATCAACGCTTCCACCCCTTTTATTTGAGCGCTCTTCACATCGACTTTTGGTTGATAGTACAACATCAGTTGTCCACCATCGATGATGGCATTCCGCAACTCTGCTTCTAGCTTCAAGCGTTCATAACTTTTGGCATTCAGATCACTGGAATAGAACTCGAAGCCTCCCTTGTCGATGTCTTTGACCTGGGCGCTTGCACCTACGGCGCATTGGATTAATGCCGTCATGTCTTTCGCATCGGTGGGATAGGTGGCAATGCCGATATTGGGCGAAATGTTGACCATTGTGGAATCGGCATCGAAGGGATGTTTCATGCTTTCAATAATGCGGGAAGCAATCTTAATCGAATTTTCCGGATACGTGACCCGTGGGCAGACGACCGTAAATTCCTCACCACTCACGCGAAACAAACACGTCATATCTTGGTGGTCTTTTATCCCCTGGCTCATCATATCCGACTCTCGGATGCAGCCTTGAATTCGTTCTGCTACCTGTTTGATCACCTGATCTCCGATCTGGGGACCTAAGACATTGTACACGCGCTTAAACTGTTGGAGCGTGATATGCAACATGACCAGGTTTTGGTCATGGCGCTCGGCCTGAAGGAGAAACCAACCTAAACGATCAAGAAACAAATTACGGTTGGGTAATTGTGTCAAGGCATCGTAGTAGGCAAGTTGATTTTGATAGGCCTTGGCCGCAAGGGTATTGCGAACCCGCAAGGTCAATTCACTGGGATCAACGGGCTTTGCCAGGAAATCCGTGGCCCCGTAATCAAGTGCCCGGAGTTTGGTCTCGGCATCCGTTGAAGACGTGAGGATAATGACAGGGAGATGTGACAGCTGAGAGTGAGCTCTCACTTGTTGCAGGATTTCGAAGCCACTGACTTCCGGCATCATTAGATCAAGCAGCAGGATGTCAGGCCGAAACTCCTCAATCCGTGCCATAGCCGCAGAGGAATCCTCTACGAGCACAAAGCGCTGATACCCAGCTTCCTCCAGAAAAGCCTGCATCACATCCAGGGTGGTTCCCTCGTCGTCAACCATCATGATCGTGGCTTGGGTCAATGAGGATGAACCGTATCTCAATTCATTGGGCAAGTGCTTCCCAGCGGTGTGGCCACGATCATGAGAAATTTCATCGGGAGGCTGAACGACGCTCTCTGAATTCATGCTGGTTTTACTCATTGTCATTGCGTTTCATGGTTGGGTAATGCCCTGTGCCAGAGTTGCTGATCGTTCCATGGCGATGCTATGCAGAGGCCCGGTTTAACGTTGAACCCCGTGGAAAATGGGAACTCATTGAAATTCCACTCCATTTTTGTCGGTTATGTTCAGTGAAA
>JAOUNC010000447.1 GCA_029881175.1 Nitrospirota bacterium
CTCCTTACTTTGCACTTTTTCCTTTTTACTTTCTATTTCACGGATTTGTCTCGTGGCTTCGTATCCATCCATTTCGGGCATTTGACAATCCATGAAGATGAGGTCGTACGGAATCCGTCCCACAGCTTCTACGGCCTCCAACCCATTACCAACCACATCAATCCTATGCCCTAAACGCTCTAACATCATCTGGGCTAATTGCTGATTGACCACATGATCATCGACTACCAAAATATGCCCCGAAAGTCTCTGGCGGGAAACACCTTCCGGCTCAGATACACCCTTGGGTATTGAGGAACCCATTTCTTGAGTTTGCGTCGATCGTCCCATCACCATCTCCAAGCAAGCTTGGAGGTCTGCCTTTCTAACAGGTTTACTAAGATAAGCCTCAAAACCCACGTCTTGTGATCGAGCGGAATCTCCCCGAAGACCACTAGAGGTCAGCAACACAAGCGGAAGACTGTGCAATTCAGGATCAGCTTTGATAGCTTGAGCAAGCTCCATCCCGTCCATGTGTGGCATATTCATATCTAGAATGGCCAGATTGCATGGCGAACCCTGACGAGACTGTTCACGCAAGACCATTAAGGCTTGAGGGCCATCTTCAGCTAACACAGGCTCCATCCCCCAGGCATGGGCATAATGATACAGCACCATCCGATTCGTCTCGTTGTCGTCCACACAACAGATTTTAAGGCCCAGTAACGGTTGAGAAATAATGGGGGAATGTTGAATGTGCTCTGCTCGATGAAGGCGGATCTGTACTGAGAAACAACTGCCTTGACCCGCCTCACTCGTGACACTCATTGTGCCATTCATGGCCTCCACCAATTGCTTAGAGATAGCCAGGCCTAACCCTGTCCCACCATATTTGCGGGTCGTGGAGCCATCAGCCTGAGTAAATGGTTGGAAGAGTTTCTGCTGTTGTTCGGGAGTCAGCCCAATTCCGGTATCGATGACCTGCACTTGCAGCACGACCTCATGAGCGGTTTCACTCTCCAACACCACCTGTACAGAAACTTCGCCCGAGTCAGTAAATTTGATTGCGTTACCGACCAAATTCATAAGAACCTGGCGAAATCGCCCAGGATCTCCTTGCACGGTTGGAGGCACGTTAGGAAAAATCCAACTCGTGAGTTCTAAATGTTTGGTGTTAGCCCGTTCGGCGAGGAGATCCAAGACCTCTTCCACGCACAACTGGGGATCGAAAGGAATATCCTCCAATTCAAGTTTTCCAGACTCAATCTTCGAGAAATCCAGGATATCATTGATAATGGTGAGTAGCGCTTCACCAGAGATTCGTACCGTTTCAGTCATTTTCCGTTGTGCTGGGGTGAGCCTCGTTTCCAACAGTAACCCCGTCATCCCGATCACCCCATTCATCGGCGTCCGAATTTCATGACTCATCGTGGCCAAAAAGTCAGTTTTGGCCCTTGCTGCCGCCAACGCGGCATCACGAGATTGTGCCAATTCCTGATTATAGATTTCTAATTCACGAGCGGTGGTTCGCACTTGTTCCTCTGCGAATTTTCGTTGCGTGATTTCATGTAGATAAATCCGCAGCACATGACTCGTTTCCACAAGAGTAATTTGAGCTTCAAAAATACGATTCGAGAAAGATACTTCCTGAATCACACTTTTCTTTTCCCCCGCAAGAACACATTCCAACCCATCAACCAATTGTTCCATGAGAGGATGACGGAGGCCCTCCTGAGGTAACATGGGAAATACGCGACTTCCTGAGGGATTGATATAGGTCGCCTGCTTGTGAATATCTAGTTCAATAACCGGGTTTGGGTCCATTTCAGGGAACGAGGCCAGACGAGTCAGTTCCCGATTCTTCTTTTCTTGGACTAGCATTAACTGCTGAAGAGATTTCGTTCGATTTTCCAATAAGGTGGCAGTCTGAGTGGCCACACCCGCCAATTGCTCCAATTCTCCCTTCAACCCGTCCACCGGGGAATCGATAGATAATAAAGCCTCCCGCATCGGCGCACCAAAAGAAGCGGCGACCTCTGTGACTCGAGCCACCCCCTGAAGGTTATCAATCATTTCTTGAAGAACAGGCACAATCTGAGAAAGGCCCTTCCGTACGGCCAAAATCGCGAGCCCAATAAAAATTCCAGCCATCACGAAAAGTCCGAGCCATAATTCACGTTCTTGCTGGGCAATCCGGCTCATGGAAAAACCCACCAGTACCCAGGCAATGACTTCACCCTGATTCCACAGGGGTTCAATAACTAAAAACATGGACCCTCCGGCTGGAAGATCAACAAACGCTTGAAACTCGGCCTGCTTCGCCCGTGCTTCACGAAAATGAGAATCGTCCCTCGTCGTACCTATCGTTATCGAGTGCATCGAGGCTATAACCATCTGATCGTCATCAACAACTTCTAAGACGAGCAGGTCAGGATCCTGCGCATATTTCTCCATGGCCTCCTGAATTCGGAATAAGTTATCCAAAACAGCGCCAGCCCCAATCGTCGAGAACGTTCTGGCGACCGCCACACCTCGCTCCTGAAAAGCCTCTTGAAGCAATTCCCGCTGTCCATACCCAATCAAGAGCGCACCCATAAAGACCAGGAGCCCAATCACGAAAGTT
This sequence comes from Nitrospirota bacterium, assembly GCA_029881175.1. Classification (GTDB taxonomy): domain Bacteria; phylum Nitrospirota; class Nitrospiria; order Nitrospirales; family UBA8639; genus Nitrospira_E. The sequence goes on from JAOUNC010000447.1 coordinate 2,603, forward strand.
AAACTAGTGGATACGCGAAACACCACACTGCCTTGCCACATCTGCCT
>JAOUNC010000063.1 GCA_029881175.1 Nitrospirota bacterium
GGATCCAACGTTCCAGCATGACCAACCTTTTGAATGCCCAAAATCCCCCGAACCCTTTTCACAACATCGTGAGAGGTCCAGCCATCAGGTTTATTGACAATCAACACCCCATGCAGCCCGCCTGGCGCCATCGAAGCTTTAACAACAGAATGGTCCATACAAGGAGAAGGAACGGTCATGAGTAACAGGCTCGGGCTCTAGGTTGATGGGGTAGCGGGCTCGTCCAATGCGTTATCAATCTTCTGCGGAAGGGAGTCCAACACTTTTTCCATTCGTTGCGCATACTCAGCACTGGTATCACGATAAAATACGATTTCAGGGGTATAACGCAAATTGAGACGTCTTCCGATCTCTGCTCGAATATACCCTACCGCACTCTTCAGACCTGGGGCCGTTTGTTGCTCAAAATGCTCCTGATCCAAGGCCGTCACATATACTCGAGCAATCCTCAGATCTGCCGTCATCGTCACATCCGTCACCGTGACAAATTGCACCCGAGGATCCTTAATTTTCCGCAAAAGGATTTCGGCTATTTCTATCCGAAGTTGATCGGCCACCCGTGAGGCCCGACTGATTGTTGACTTTGCCATGATACAAAATGGGCTAAGCCCTTATAATATTTCAATCTGAGACCGTACGAGTTCGAGTGACGGATTGGCTCGGATATCATTGAGAACATGATCGAGTGTCTGATTGACTCTGGCCGTCTCATTGGCAACTGATGCAATTCCCAAAATCGCCTTTTGCCAGAGATCCATTTCCTCTATTTCAGCAATGGAAACGTTAAATCGATTCTGAAGTCTGGTTTTCAAGCTGACAAGGATTTTTCGTTTACTTTTTAGCGAGAGGGAATCTGGAAAATGTAGCTCCACAGTGCACAACCCGACAATCATTGCCATGTGCGCTATCCCACGCTCACATCCGCTTATAATTTGGCCGCCACCTCATCCAAGACATAGGCTTCCAAAACATCGCCAACCTTAATATCATTAAAATTCTCAACCCCGATTCCACATTCATAGCCTTGCTGAACTTCACGAGCATCATCTTTAAAACGGCGTAACGACCCAATCTTCCCTTCATACACCGTCACCTGATCTCGAACGACACGCACCCTCGTGTTTGTGCGGGAAATTGTGCCATCGCTGACATAACACCCGGCAATGGCCCCCATCTTGGGAACGGAAAACACTTGCCGAACTTCGGCATGCCCTAATATCCGCTCCTTTATCGTAGGAGCCAATAAACCTTCGGCTGCCGAACGGATATCATCAAGCACATTATAGATAATAGTATACAGCCGAATCTCCACCCCTTCGCGTTCAGCAATACTTGCCGCATTTGAGTCTGGGCGAATGTGAAACCCAATGATAATGGCTTTCGACGCGGCCGCTAACAAGACATCTGATTCGTTGATGCCACCAACCCCGCTATGAATTATTTTTAATTTCACCGCATCAGTCGAAATCTTTCGAAGTGCATCGCCTAGGGCCCCAACCGAACCTTGGGCATCAGCCTTAATGAGCACCGGCAATTCCTTTATTCCCCCATCTTGGCCTTCAGCATACAAATCATCCAATGTTCGGCGTGATGAGGAGGCAAATCCGACATCCTTTTGTTTTTGCAAGCGGGATTCAGCAATATCTCTGGCCATCCGCTCATCTTTGACCACGACAAGTTGATCTCCAGCCTCTGGAACTCCTAAGAGACCGATCACTTCTACAGGCGTGGAGGGGCCAGCCTCCTTAAGACGCACGCCCTTATCTGACGTTAACCCTCTGACTCGACCGCTCACCGACCCTACAACGAATGTCTCACCGACTCTCAAAGTTCCAGCCTGAATAATGCAAGTGGCAACAGGCCCACGACCCTTATCCAACTTGGCTTCCAAAACGACCCCGCGAGCCGAACAGGCCAAATCGGCCTTTAATTCCATCACCTCAGCCTGAAGAAGCAGCATGTCAAGCAATTGGTCTAATCCTTGATTCTCTTTAGCCGAAACTTCAACAAAAATTGTTTGACCGCCCCATGATTCAGGAAGTAGGCCATATTCAGCTAACCCTTGCTTCACCCGATCAGGATTCGCCCCTGGCTTATCAATCTTATTCACGGCGACAATAATTGGGACATTCGCGGCTTGCGCATGGTTGACCGCTTCAATTGTTTGTGGCATCGGGCCATCATCTGCGGCAACAACCAAGACCACAATATCCGTCACCTGTGCCCCTCGCGCCCTCATCTCCGTGAATGCCTCATGGCCCGGCGTATCCAAAAATGTCACGCCTCGCTCACCAACCTTCACAAACGACGCTCCAATATGCTGCGTAATGCCACCTGCTTCACGATCCGTCACTTGTGTGTTTCGAATCGCATCCAACAGAGACGTTTTTCCATGATCGACGTGCCCCATAACGGTCACTACCGGGCCTCGCGGCTCCCATCGTTCATGACCACCCGGCTCCAGGAGATCGCCCAGAAGAGCTTCGCCTCCCTTAGGCGCCACAGCTTCAACCGCAATACCATACCCCTCAGCGATAAGAATGCCCGCATCAAGATCCATTGGCTGATTCATCGTTTTTGCCACATTTAAGTCCATCAACTTTCGAATAATTTCCGTTGGCTTTTGACCAAGAACTTCCGCAAAATCCTTCACGGATATTCCGGCCGTGACCCTTATGACCTTTTTCCGTGGCTTAGTTGTTTCCCCAACTGAAGCGGGCTGTACCTGACGAACTCGCTCCTCTCGACGAAGCGTGGGGAGAGGACGAAGATCCTGCCAAACTGCAGCATCTTCGAATCGAGCCGCAAACATTTCCTCATTTTTCAAACGGGGCCCTTTTTTGGCCTTCTTCGCTTTCTCCTCAGCAGCTTGCCTTTCCCGATCAGCAGAAGAGAGCTTAGGTTCGGCTTTCGCCTCACTTTTCCGCTCTCGGTCAGTAGGTTTTTCTGCAGGAAGAACGGCTTGCAGCGGTGCATCCACCTCGGCAACCCCATCAGCCAGGCCAGGCTCAGGAGGCAACAAATCCGAGACCTCACCAAGCGTCTCAGGAGATGAAGTTTCCAAGACTAGCTCTCCGACATCTGGCATATCCAATGACAAAGGGCTCTCGACCCCAGCAACTTCAAGAACCTCCGCACTCTCTTCATGGGCCAAGGAAAGCTGCTGAGCCTCGGCAGCCAACTCTTCTTCCGTCTTTTTCTTTTTAATAAGAATATGTTTTTTTTCTGGTTTTTTCGGTTCGGACGTCGTTGCGCCAGCCCCTCTAGAAGCAGACGTATCTTTTTTCAGGAGTCGGCCCTCCGTCTTTTTTGTTCCCGCATTACGGGTCACACCTTCCGTGGGAACAAATCCCTTCGAGGCGTCAACCTTACCCTGGAGCACATTTATCGCCCACCGAGCCGCATCATCCTCAACAGCATTACTGTGAGAAGTCACGTGAATGCCTAACCGCACCAGCTCAGGAATCACAAGTCGGCTCTCCATTCCTAGCGTCTTAGCTATTTCATGAACTCGCATGCATATCCTTTACGATGAGGGAGGATCCTCTGAAACCGCTTCATCCACGGCTACCAGATTAGCCTCCTCAGTGTCTTTCCCGTCAGGCTGCCCAGTCACCCCTTCTGACGCTTCTCCAGCAATATTGGCGGTCTCTTCAGCCAAGGCGGCTTTAATCTCACGATCCCGCTCCATTTTTTCCTTTTCATATTCCGTCGAACTAATAATATCAATTTTCCATCCGGTCAGCTTAGCGGCAAGCCGCACATTTTGCCCATTCTTCCCGATGGCTAAGGAAAGCTGAGAATCTGCAACGACCACGAGTGCTGACTTCTTTTGCTCGTCAATCCCGACTTTTTCGATAGATGCCGGATTCAGGGCTTCCCCAATAAACACACGCGGGTCATCCGTCCACGGAATAATATCAATTTTTTCACCACGTAATTCCCGAACAATCGCCTGCACTCGTGAACCTTTCACGCCCACGCATGCGCCAACAGGATCCACGGCCTTATCCCGTGAAGCCACCGAGATCTTAGTCCGATCTCCAGGTTCACGAACCACTCCTTTAATTTCCACAATTTTCTCAGAAATTTCCGGAACTTCCAGCCCGAATAATTTCACAACAAAGTGAGGATGCGCACGAGATAAAATGACCTGAACGTCTTTGGAGGTTCTCCGAACTTCTAGCAACAATGCCCGCACCCGGTCTCCTCGGCGATGGGCTTCGCGGGGAATTTGCTCCTGAATAGGCAACAATGCCTCTGTCTTGCCGATATCAACCAGATAATTCCGACGCTCCTGGCCTAATATAACCCCATGGACTAACTCGCCTTCTTTCTTCGAATATTCCCGTTCAATGGATTCCCATTCTGCCTCTCGAACCTTTTGGCAAATCACTTGTTTAGCTGCTTGCGCCGCAATTCGTCCAAAGTCTTGCATGTCAATGAGAGAACCAATTTCATCGCCCATCTCCGCTTCATCATCGATTTTCCTGGCATCTTCTAAGGAAATTTCGGTTCTCTCGTCGACGACTTTTTCGGCAATGGTTTTCTTCTTGACAATGGAAATTTCACCAGTATCCGTATCTATATCGACTTGGATATTATCATCCTGCCCAAATCGTTTTTTCGCTGCGGTCAGCAAAGCCAATTCCAATGCCGCAACCACTTTTCCCTTATCAATCCCTTTTTCACGACCAATTTGATCAATGACCGACATGAGCTCGCTTTTCATGATTTATTCCTCACAACACATCATAAACAGCCCAAAAGAGAAAGGGCCGTTTGCATTATCTGCAGAACTATCAGAATTCCACCTCGACCTTGGCCTTGATAATCTCATTCCAAGCCACAAATCTCTCTGACATGACCTTGCTTCGATCATCCACTAGCTGAAGTCCAGCTTCTGTCACACACCGTAATCGTTCAATCACGACGACAGGCTTAGACTCATCATCCTGCAGAGTCACACGAAGACGTTGGCCCTGAACACGCTGAAAGTCCTTGCGATCCTTCAGAGGCCGGTCTAATCCTGGTGACGAGACCTCGAATCGACAAGATGGACCTTCCGGTTGCGTGATTTCCCACGTCCGACGCAAAGACTGATGGAATTGCTCACAATCTGCAATTCCTACCCCACCCTCTTTATCAAGCGTCAAGCGAACTAACGGCTTGGCAGGCTTGCCTGTACATTGGACATCAAGAATTTCGAGCCCCAAAGCCATAGCAAGAGGGTCGCCAACATCGCGAATGGCTTGAATGAGATTCTCTGTCATGAAGGCCACCAGGTACGCATCAAGAATAGCGGCCACAGATAAAGACCAAAAAAAAGTGGGCTCACGCCCACTCAACTGATGAACCCTAGCACTTTCGTCTTTCAAAGGCAAGCCAGGAAAGAGGGCGCCCTCTCTTTCTACCATCTCATCAAGGACCCACTCAACAGGCCTAAGATGCCAGCATAGGCATAAGCTGGGACCCATGATAGAGTAAAATTCCTGGATAGGAATACTCGATTCTCTTGAAAGCAACCTGAGGGGAATTCAACAGATGCCCATCATCATTTCTGTGGCTTCCGGAAAGGGCGGAGTTGGGAAAAGCATGGTCGTCAGCAACCTCGGGCTCCTGTTGGCCCGGAAAGGTCTTCGCGTGATCTTAGCGGACATGGACATTGGTGGCGCCAATCTCCACATCCTCTTCGGCATGTTTCATCCCCCATCAACGCTCACCGACTTTTTTTCAAACCGATTGGTCAAACTCGAAGATCTCGCCCACCCGATCGTCAAGCCCCTTCCCCTCCGGCTTATTCCAGGGACGGGAGAAACCCTGATTACGGCTAACCTTCAACATGCCAAGAAAAAACGTCTTATTCGCCACCTCCAAAAGCTTGAGGCCGATATCATTTTGGTCGATGTTGGAGCAGGAACGAGTTATCATGCATTGGACTTCTTTCTCCTTGCAGATTACTACGTAGCGGTTACCACCCCAGACCCCACCTCAGTCCTGGATCTCTATCGATTTATCAAATTGTCTGCGATTCGGAAAGTGCTCACTGCCTTCTTGGCCCGCGATCCCATTACCGAAGCACTCCTCGACAAAGATTTCCACAGTGTCACCGAAGTCTTGGAGGCTGTAGGACGCACCAGCGAATCAGGTGTGGCTTTGGCACAACAAGCTCTCCAGGGATTCCACCCAGCCTTAATTTTAAATCGGATGACTGCGAAATCTCGGATTAATACGCTGCACTTGCAACAGTTACTCAAACAATATGTCGGGGCCGACCTCTCCGTCCTGGGACATATTCCAGAAGATTCACAAGTCCAGCGCTCAATCTTGAAATACTTACCAGTCGTGGAATTGGCACCAACGACTCCAGCAGCCATAGCCCTTGATCAGATAGCCGACAATTTACTGAAGCTGGTTAAGCAACGAGAAACCAAACCAGATGCTCTTAAAGAACCCAGAAAACTACGTGCCTAGGCTAGACTAGGCCGTGCCGTTACACTAAAACTGCACGGTCATGATGGGTTGGAAGGAAGCAAATTCCGAATAGCATTGGACAATGACTTGAGAGTCATGGACACACTTTCCAGCTCGGCGCCCTTACTTTGCAATTCCGATTGCATGGTGGAGACGGTACCCACCAATCGATCTCGCTCTCGGGAAACTTGAGCAAAATCAGACAAGGACTTTTCCAACTGCTTCACCTTTTTATCTAAACCATTGCAAGTTTGCTGAGTCGAGGCAAACTCCTCTTTCAGTGTCCCTAATTCTTTCGTCAGCGAATCAACCATGTTTTCCGCAGATTGCAAATTCTTCTGAGCATCTATCCGATCCTCTTCGCTTTCCAAGAATTGCTGATTCAGCCGATCAATCACGCCCGCCCATTCTCTGGCCACCCCACGAAGCGCCTCCGGAACTGCAGGCAAAATTGCCTCTTTACCCAACGGACCCATCGCCTGCTGAATCCAATCGATAAATAACGTGGCTTCACGAAAATTTAAATCCACGCTTGCCGTAGGCTCACTGGAAGAAGGAGAAGCCTCAGCGGGTGGCTCTTGGGTTGGAGGGATAGGAGGATCAGCCTTCGAAGACTTGTTGGTCGTAGGTCCGCTATGGAATTGGTGCAATAACACGGCAACACAATGCCGACAAAACGGTTGCTCCGTGGAAGGACAGGAGCATTTGGTTGACAAGGTTCCCCCACGCAACTTAATCGTTTGGGAATAGACCCCATATGTCCCATTGACCTCCGCCACAACTTGCATTCCATTGGCTTCTAAAATATTCACGCGTTGGTCAGAAAAATACTGATTGCCAATTTTAAAGACTTGCCCGCCAACCACAGACTGAACCATATCAGGATCTAATTGGCCAAGCTCTTGGGCTGAGCATGAAATTCGATTTCTCATAATTACCCTCGCATCATTTGAAAAATGAACACATCATCGCTCCGGACAAAACCTTCCTGCTAAATCTGACAGCCAATCTTACCGAGAATGAACCTGAGATCCAACTACCATTTTCCCATTCCGTGACGATGTCCCAATGAAGCAAACGGCTGACCTCAACAAAACCACACTTCCCTCATTTCTGGAAAACCTGTTGGAGGATGCTCCAGATACACTGCCCATTCTTCGGCAAAGCTGCATTCAAGTCTTAAATCTTACTCAGGACAAACGATCTAGCGCCAGCGACATTGGAGACATTATCAAGCGAGACCAGGCCATGATGGCCAACATCGTCAAAATTGCCAACAGCTCCGCCTACCACACTCGCGTACCGGTTAAAACTCCAACCCATGCCGTCACCCTCATTGGATTTGATGTCATTCAGGCCATGGTCGTGGCCGCTCAACTCATTGAGCAAGCCGATACATTCGGAGCCAACACCTCCTGCCTGAAACACATCCTGGCACGAGCACTCGTGGCCGGAACCCAGGCACAAGAGATTGGCAAGACCCTAAATTATCCCGAACCGGGGTTTTTATTTACTAATGCGATGCTCTATTCGCTCGGCGATCTTATCTTGGCGTTATGTCGTCCGGATGTAGCGGAACAATTGGAAACATTGCGATTAGAAGACCCGACAAAAGCGCCAAAAGCCGAACTGACTCTTCTGGGCCGTCCCTTACCTATCATTGCGGCCACAATGGCGAAACATTGGCATTTACCTGAAAGCCTCATTCATCTTTTAGAGAAAAAACCCATATGGCCCAAAACACGGCCTGAAGGTGAACAACAAATAATGGAGGGTATTGTCCGGGCAGCAAATGAACTGAGCTATTGTCTTCTCAACCCTTCAGGGGTTGGACAAGAACAGGTTTTCCAGTCGCTCATTCAACAATTTCTCCCGCCTTACGCTCTCTCCTTTACTCAATTGGAGCAAACGGTCACCAACGCATTCATGCAAGCCTCTGAAATTGCCTCGACGATCAATATTCATCACCAACACTTAACTCCGTCTGAGAATCCAGCTTACCCCCCTATCCACAATCAACAACTCCAGAAACTCACTCTGGCAATCCAACAAACCCTTCACAAGGACCAAGAGCCGGAACAAGAAGAATGCTTTCCGACTCAAATTTCCCAAAAGAGCCCTCAACCTGCATGCTCTTCCTCGTCGAATACCGGCAACTTGTTGCTGGAATACACGCTTGCGGCAATGAAGATCCCTGAGCCCTCCAATTTACTTACCTTTGCCACCCACACCCTTTATGCCTCATGCGGCTTCGAACGGGTGCTGCTGGCCTTTGTGGTACCAGGGAAAGATACGCTGGAGGCAAAAATTGGATATGGGGCACAATCAGATGCGATACAAACCGCATTCCATTGCCCCCTCATAAAAGGGAATTTTTGGTACCGGCTCCTACACCAATATCAACCAATTCAATTCCCCTCATTAGGAAAAGAAGGCAAGGACAACGAAATCCCGAAAGATTTCCTCCAGCTCTGGGGCAAGGCACCAGGATTAGCCGGTTGCTTATATGCACCGAATAAACCTATCGGCCTGATTTTGGCCGACCGAGGTGCCGGCGGTCACACCTTGACAGATACCGATTTTGCAGCGTTTGCTCTAGTCCTCTCCCAAACAAACGCCAACCTCGCCCGACTGACCCAATCACACTAAGCAACGCCACGTCCTGGCAGTCAACCTCGAATTAATACTTGAAGACGCCAGTAGCTTCAAAAACTTCACGGGGTGATGTAGCCTAATTCGAGTCTGACCCCTAAATATTCCACCAGAAGAATAGTCTTCTGGTGAGCCGCGTGCGGCTCGAACGCACGACCCTCGCCTTAAAAGGGCGATGCTCTACCAACTGAGCTAGCGGCTCACAGAAAGGCGATGCTACCAATGGACTTAGTGGATGTCAAACTCCGGATGAAATGTCAGAAATGTATTGACAACATCAATCATGATGATCGTTTTTTAGAACGTACGAGAGGGTTTCGGATAACAATGGTATCTTCACGTTTGGAGCCAGTCGAAATCATATCAATACGGCAGGAAGCCAGCTCTTCGATACGCGCCAAATATCGTTTCGCCGCAGGAGGCAAGGCCTTATAGGATCTCAGTCCTGTCGTATCGGTGGTCCAGCCTTCCCACCGTTCATAAACGGGTTTGCAGTTTGTCAACACATCTAAGTCCGCTGGCATCTCTCGATACAACTTGCCCTGATAGCGATAACCGGTACAAATCTTGAGCTCTTTGCATCCATCCAACACATCGAGCTTCGTCACGGCCAATGACGTTAATCCATTCACGCGCACAGCGTATCGCAGCACCACGGCATCAAGCCAACCACATCTTCGCGCCCGTCCAGTGGTCGCCCCATATTCATGCCCTCGTGTCATGAGTTGTTCGCCCATGGCATCCTGCAACTCGGTGGGGAATGGCCCTCCACCGACACGAGTCGTATAAGCTTTCGTAACACCCAATACAGCTGAAATATTGGTGGGGCCGACGCCACTGCCCGTACATGCCCCCCCCGAACAGGAGCTCGACGAGGTCACATAAGGATAGGTCCCAAAGTCAACGTCCAGATGTGTCCCTTGTGCTCCTTCAAATAACACGCGTTGCCCTTTCGCAAAC